>JAZSNX010000003.1:0-13451 GCA_045536665.1 Eubacteriales bacterium | reverse complement strand
GATCCGACTTAACAAAAACATAGCCTATGGCGTTTATAAAGTAAGAGCGAAGCTCTTTTTTGAAAATTGCAAACATATATATCTTTTTTCCGTCCTTACCGTCGGCAAGTCGGATGCTCCTTTCGTTTTATAGAGAAATGAGATAGTACCGGAGGATTACTTCTTGTCGTCATCAAATAGCGCCGAATAACGCTCCTCGGCGGTCTTTGCGGTCTTTTGCGTGATAGTCTTTGCTATCTCGTTCTCGGCCTCGCCTCTTCTGCGAGAGCTCGCAGTCTTTCGCTCATAGCGCTGCTTGGGAGCGCTCTGGTCGACTATGGCGATGAATATATCCTCAAGGCTCATACCCATAGCCTCCATACCTATAAGCGGCCATTTCTTTTCCGCAAGCGAATAGAACAGGCTCTTTCTTATGTCTATTCCGACCTCGCTTTCTATCATATAAGAGTAAGCGTCGCCGTCTCTTTGAGGAAGCACCTCGGCATATACGATACCGGGCTTTGAGCGAAGCATTGCGAGAACGTCCTTTTGAGGTCCGCTTATCTTTACGTTGAAGCGTCTGTTGTTCTCAACCGCTCTCGTTATGTTCTCGGTCTTTTCATCGGCAACAATCTTGCCCTTGTTTATAATAACGATCCTGTCGCAGACCGCCTGTACCTCCTGCAATATATGCGTTGAAAGTATGACCGTATGGTCCTTGCCGAGGTTACGAAGAAGGTTTCTGACCTCGATTATCTGCTTGGGGTCAAGTCCGACCGTAGGCTCGTCGAAGATTATGACCTCGGGACTGCCGATAAGCGCCTGCGCTATGCCCACTCTTTGACGATATCCCTTGGAGAGATTCTTGATGACTCTCTTATATACGTCCTTTATCTTGACGACCTCGCAGATCTCCTCAA
Source organism: Eubacteriales bacterium (assembly GCA_045536665.1). Classification (GTDB taxonomy): domain Bacteria; phylum Bacillota; class Clostridia; order Oscillospirales; family CAG-272; genus HGM12713. The sequence continues at coordinate 12,552 of JAZSNX010000003.1, read as the reverse complement.
GGTGCTTGTTTCGGTTGAGCTTACAGCCCTTGAGATTGTAGTTGAATATAAGATACTCCTCAACGGTCATATCAAGGTAAAGCGGAGGCTGCTCGGGCAGATATCCTATGTGCTTCTTCGCCTCGATAGGATCGTCAAGCACATCCACTCCCGCAACTGACACGCTTCCCGAGGTAGATGAAAGATATCCCGTGAGGATATTCATAGTCGTGCTCTTGCCCGCTCCGTTAGGTCCGAGCAGACCGACTATCTCGCCCTTCCCGACCTCAAAGCTTATATCGTCGACCGCGCAGGTCGAGCCGTAGTTTTTGACCAAGTGCTCTATCTTTATCATAAAAGAAAATTTCCTTTCTTGGATTTACTTATAGTTACACAAATATAATTATATCATATATTTATAAACATTTTATGAACTATGCCATTCTTTATATAATTTTAGATTGATTTTTATGTGATTTTTTTGTGTTGTTTAAAAATGCGCATCATACACATCATAAACGACTCAACAAATCAGGATTTGTCGGAATGTCAGATCGTATCAATGAGCGAGGCGCAAAACCAAATTTTACAATTCAAAAGGAAACGGGGCTGATATCAATCCCGTTTTGTCAATTATACTTTTCTTACGTGAACAGCGCAAACGTACAGTTTTCGGTGTCATATCTTATTAAGTTCAATCTCGCTTTCCTTTGTACTCTACCTATATTCCAACGCAATACAATTAATAAATCAGTAATTCAAATGAAGAACGTAAAAAAGTCTCGAATTATGTAAAAATACTATTTACAAAATCGCGCGTTTGTGATATACTATTTGGTGAAAGGTTGTCCGCGGAAAACGGCAGATGCGTTTAAGAAAGGGACAAGCGGTCTTTTTTATCGTGCGCTGCCGCAATCGGTCTTTTTACCGTTGTGGGAGCGTTTTTCTATGCCGTGCCGCGAACTCCATAAAAACAAAAAAAACGGAGGATCAAAAATGAAGCTCATCTACAATGTCAAAGACAAACCCAAATTTCCTCAGCTTATCGTGTTCGCTATCCAGCAGCTGCTCGCGATAATGGCTGCGACTCTCGTAGTTCCCGTTATCGTCGGTCATGGTATGGCTCCCGCGGCGGCGCTTTTCGGTGCTGGCGTGGGTACTATAGTTTATCTGCTGTTCACCAAATTCAGAAGCCCCGTCTTTCTCGGCTCGTCCTTCGCGTTCCTCGGCTCTATGGCAGCCGCCTTCGCAGGCGCTTCCACCGTGGCGCTCGGATATCTCGGACTTATCTTGGGCGCGGTATTTGCGGGACTTGTTTACGTAGTTATAGCTGTGATCGTTAAATTCGCAGGCGTTAAGTGGATAAATAAGCTTATGCCCGCAGTCGTTATCGGTCCTACTGTCGCTATCATCGGTCTCTCTCTTGCAGGCAACGCTATCGGCGACCTTACAAAAGCTCCCGCGGGCGGACACACGCTTGTCGCTCTCGTTTGCGGTCTCGTAACACTCGCTGTCGTCATACTCTGCTCGACCTACGGCAAAAAGATGGCAAGACTTATCCCCTTTATCCTCGGTATACTCGCAGGCTATGCGGTAGCGCTCATATTCACGCTTATCGGCAACGCGGCAAACATCGACGCGCTCAAGGTCATCGACTTCAGCGCATTCAAGGCTCTTGTCACTGACGGAGTTAAGCTCTCCACATTCGTAAGCGTTCCCGACTTTACCTTCCTTACGGCATTCGGCGCATTCGGTGAGCTGAGCGGCTCATACATCGCGACCATCGCGGTAGCGTACGTTCCCGTTGCGTTCGTCGTATTCGCGGAGCACATAGCGGACCACAAAAATATATCCTCCATCATTGAAAAGGATCTTCTTGAAGATCCCGGTCTTCACAGAACGCTTCTCGGCGACGGCGTTGGCTCTATGGCAGGCGCATTGTTCGGCGGTTGTCTCAACATTACATACGGCGAGTCTGTCGGTTGCGTGGCTATCACTAGTAACGCATCCGTAGTCACCATTCTCGCGGCGGCTATCGGCGCTATCGCTATAGCGTTCATATCTCCCTTCGTCGCGTTCGTAAACTCCATTCCCTCCTGCGTAATGGGCGGTGTTTGCATGGCGCTTTACGGATTCATCGCGGTATCGGGACTTAAGATGATACAAAAGGTAGACCTTGAGCAGAACAAGAATCTGTTCGTAGTCAGCGTTATCCTCATCGCGGGTATCGGCGGACTCACCCTCTCCTTTGGTAAGGTCACCATCACCTCTATCGCTTGCGCTCTCATTCTCGGTATACTCACAAACCTTCTCCTCTCCAAGAAGAAGGACTAACGCGCAAGTCAAAAAAGCATAATTCTTTGGGGAAGCTCCGAGATGGAGTTTCCCCGTATTATACGCCCATAGGAAAGGTCAGAAATGTCAAACAAACAATGGTTTTTTAAAGGAATGCGAGCCGGAGTGCCTATATGCTTTGGCTACTTCGCCGTATCCATCGCTCTCGGCATAACCGCAAGGGGCGCGGGGATCACCGCCATTCAAGCGGCAATAACCAGCTTGCTCATAAACGCCTCGGCGGGTGAATACGCGGGCTTTTCGCTCATAGCTGTCGGCGCGTCCTATATTGAGGTACTGCTCATGGAAGCGGTGGCGAACGCAAGATATCTTCTGATGTCCGCCTCGCTCTCTCAAAAGCTCCATCCGAATACAAGGCTTTGGCAGCGACTGCTGCTCGGCTTTACCGTGACCGACGAGATATTCGGAGCGTCTATTTCGATAGACGGTTATCTCTCACCGTACTTTACATACGGCGCGTTCGTCGTTGCAACGACAGGCTGGACGAGCGGAACGCTTATCGGCGCTCTGCTTGGAGACGTGCTTCCCCTCCGCCTTATGAGCGCGCTTGCCGTAGGTCTTTACGGTATGTTTATCTCGGTATTTATTCCCGAGGCAAAGAAAAACAAGATAGTCGCCGCTCTTGTCGCGATAAGCTTCGCGGCAAGCTTCGCCCTTGAAAAGCTACCGTTCGTCAGAGACATCTCAAGCGGCATACGCGTAATAATTCTGACGGTAGTCATCTCGCTCATAGCGGCAATATTCTTCCCTGTAAAGGAGGCGAGCGCAGATGACGCATAATATTTTCATATATATCGCTTGTATGGCGGGTATCACCTATCTCATTCGTGTGCTTCCGCTCACGCTTATCCGTAAGGAGATAAAAAACAAAACTATCCGTTCATTCCTCTACTACGTGCCCTATGTCACACTCGCGGTAATGACCTTTCCCGCGATACTCTCGGCAACTCAGTCACCAATAGCGGCAATCGTGGCTCTCATGGCGGCAATAGCGCTCGCTTACTTCGGACGCGGACTTTTCTTTGTGGCGGTCAGTGCCTGCGTGATAGTATTCGTGCTTGAGCTGTTCACCAACCCCCCGCTGTTTTTGGCGGAGTTTTTCTCGAAATTATTTTAAAACGCAAATATCCACCCGCTATAGCGGGTGGTATTTTATTTTCGGGGACAGCTCTGATAGTAGGGGCGTGCATTGCGCGCCCGTGGACGACCGATGGTCGCCCCTACGGAAATATACTAACGTAAAGAAAACACCCATTTAAGCGTGTCATTCTGAGCGGAGCGTAAGCGTAGCCGAAGAATCCCCAAAATATTTCGTCAAATTAGGATCTGTCGGTGTATTTAATTTGTGATTTCGTAGGGGCGATTCACGAATCGCCCGCGGGTCATTCGTGAATGACCCCTACAATGGTGATAGCGAACATTGTGTGATAAAATGTAAGTTGCGCGAGCATCACGCGGGAGGATATTATCCTCCCGCTCGTTGCATAATGAATAAAAGGAGCTTTTTTCTTTTTATTCCTTGACATTTTTCGTTTTGTGTGTTAAAATATTAAATTGAAGTTTTATGTTTATTATAATTTAAGGAGATAAAAATGGAAAACAATGTTAGCGCAAACGCTTCTCTTTCCGAGCAGGAGCTTGTCCGCAGAGAAAAGCTGAAGAAGATGACTGACGAGGGCAAAAACCCTTACGTCAAGACCGAATATGCGGTAACCGCTCACTCCACCGATATTAAGGAAGACTTTGAAGAGTGCGAGGGCAAGGAATTCTCTATCGCGGGAAGAATGATGTCCCGTAGGATCATGGGAAAGGCTTCCTTTATGCACCTTTCCGACAGAGAGGGAGAAATACAGGTTTACGTAAAGCGTGACGACGTTGGTGAGGAGGACTATATGTCCTTTAAGAAGGACTATGATATCGGTGATATCGTAGGCGTAAGAGGAATCGCGTTCAAGACCAACAGCGGAGAGGTCTCCGTACACGCAACTCATATAGAGATGCTCTCAAAGGCACTTCGTCCCCTGCCCGAAAAGTTCAACGGACTTAAGGACATCGACGCAAAGTACCGTCACAGAGAGGTCGACCTCATTATGAATCCCGAGGTCAGAAAGACCTTTATCACTAGAAGCAGAATAATTGACTTTTTGCGCAGCTACCTCAACTCAAACGGCTTCCTTGAGGTAGACACACCTATTCTCCAGACACTTGAGATTGGCGCTTCCGCGCGTCCCTTTATCACGCACCACAACACGCTTGATATCGATATGGTGCTTCGTATCGAGACCGAGCTTTACCTTAAGAGACTTATCGTAGGCGGCTTTGAAAAGGTATACGAGGTTGGACGTATCTTCCGTAACGAGGGTATGGACACAAAGCACAATCCCGAGTTCACCTCCATAGAGCTTTATCAGGCATATACCGACTTCAAGGGAATGATGGACCTTGTTGAGGATATGATGAAGAAGCTTGTCGTTGCTGTTTGCGGCACTACCAAGATCACCTATCAGGGCAAGGAGATAGACCTCGGACATTGGGAGCGCCTCACTATGATAGAGGCTGTCAAGAAGTATTCGGGAGTTGATTTCTCCGAGATCAAGACAGACGAGGAAGCAATCGCTATCGCTAAGGAAAAGCACGTTGAGCTTCCCGAGATACCAACAAAGGGCGCGATCCTCGCTGAGTTCTTCGACGCTTTTGTTGAGGAGCATCTCATTCAGCCTACGTTCATCTACGACTATCCCGTTGAGAACTCGCCTCTCGCAAAGCGCAAGCCCGACGATCCTATGTTCACCGAGAGATTTGAGTACTTTATCAACGCGACCGAGTACGGAAACGCGTTCTCCGAGCTCAACGATCCTATCGACCAGAAGGAGAGATTTGAAAAGCAGGTCGCTGAAAGAAAGCTTCTCGACCCCAACTCGAACGCGCAGGTAGATTACGATTACGTTATGGCGCTTGAGCACGGTATGCCTCCTACGGGCGGACTTGGCTTCGGCGTTGACCGTCTCGTAATGCTTCTCACCGATTCCGCGTCCATTCGCGACGTGCTTCTCTTCCCGACAATGAAGCCCCTCGCGGATAACAGCGTAAGCAGCGTAGAGGAAATTGAGGAATAAGAATCAAACCAAACAGATATGCGGGGGAAGGAAAACTTCTTAAAAGAAGCTTTTCCTTCCCCCGCACCCCTTTCCTTTCAAGAATTTGAAAAAGGTATTGCTTGCAAAAGCGGTTTGTGATATAATGAGTTTGTTAAACGACACAAAACCATACGGGAGAACGTGACAGCTATGAGCGGTACGCCTAATGCAACTTATAAGCTCAACAGGCTTTTTAATATTTTCGATCCACGCGTATATAAAAATCTGTTGCTTGCAAATGTGTTATTGGCTGTTGTTGCGATCGTTTCGTTTTTTTATCAAAAAATGTCTTTGCCCGCCGTAATTTCTACTGTTGTTGTAACGGACATAATTTTTATAATCAGTCAATTGCTAAACAACCCAAAAAAATTTCACACAGACACAAACAACGTAGAGTTTAACAGTTTCGTAAACGTAGGCATAGGGCGACACGTTCGATGGGTAAAGGTCAGCTATTCAGTTTCCGATATTACTGAACTTAAGTTTCATCAAAATGCCATTGAAAAAATGTTCGACGTAGGGCATATCACATTCAAAGGAAACGCGACGTTCACCGCTAAACAGCGATATACGGATAGAATACCCGATAAAAACAGCTTTACAATATACGGCATCAAGGATTTCACTCTTTTCAAATCAAGATATAACAAATAAGACACCCCCGATAGAGCTTTTCTATCGGGGGTCATTATTCTAATATCTCTTATACCGTCTCTATCCTCGAGATATAATATTTCTCCTGAAAATCGACTGCTTCTCGTATCTCATCAGCCGTGAAGCTCTTGCCGACAGGCGCGGCGACAAGCTTGTCCTCAATATCGTTCTCGCGATGTACTATGCCGATTATCCTCGCCTCGTATTCCTCGACGGGTGTGTCAACTCCCAAAAGATATACGTCAAGCTCCTCACCGTCACCGCCGAGCACGTCGGGGATATATCCGTAATTTATCTTATAGGTCAGCGTGTACTTCTCTTTTTTATGCACGTAGCCGATAGGTCTGTCAATGCCTATCTTGACTACCTTTCCGAGATACGACGCCACCTGCGCCTTTCTTTCCTCGTATGTCATACGCCCTCCCTCAAAAGATATCCGAGAAGCGCCTCGCAGCCCTCGTAAATATCTCTGTACGCTACGTCAAAGCGGTCTGAATACCACGGGTCGGACACGTCCGCGTCCTTTCCCGCAAAGCTCATGAGCTTATATATCCTTCCTTGCGCTTCCTCGCCAAGTATTCTATGCATATTTCTTATATTCGCGCTATCCATACCGATAAACATATCGTATCTGTCGGCGTCCGCGCGACAAAGCTGCACCGCCCTTTTACCCTCACAGCCAATGCCGTGGCGGGCAAGCTCCTCGCGAGCGGGCGGATAGACGGGATTGCCAACGCCGCCCCATATCTCCTCGGTGCTCGTAGCGCTTGAGGCAATATAAAGATCCTTTTCAATTCCACGCTCACGCGCCAAGGCTTTAAATATAAATTCCGCCATAGGACTGCGGCAGATGTTTCCGTGACAAACGAACATTATCCTTTTCATTCTTTTCTCCCGCTATATAAGCTTATTCTCTTTTGAAAAGCGCTTCCATTTTTTGAGTCCCACAAGCAACGACACCGCCGCTACCGCAAGACAGCCGAGCCATATGAGCAGAGTTCCCCAAAGAGGAAGCAGCTCGATAGCGTAGCTGAGTCCGTAGGTAGCTATCGCGCTTCCGCCGTAAGCCGCCGCGTTGGTAAGTCCCGAGGCGGTAGCCGCAAGTGAGAAACGAGAGAATTTCATAGCCATGAGCGATATGATAAGATGCGCGAACGCATGCTGGAGCAGATATATAAGCGCATAGGCAACCACGAACACAGCCGCATCGGCATACTGACCGAACACAAATCCGTTTTTGCTCATAAGCGCCATAACAAGCATCACCAGAACAGGCGGCACACACATCATCATACAGAAGAACGCCGCGCTGACCTCGTTTCTCTTGAACATTTTGAGGTAGCAGAAGTTGTTGAAGAAAACACCTACGATTCCGATTATCGGTATGACCGTATCAAGAAGCGCCGCCGCTGTCGGCGAGAGCGCGTACTCACCCGAAAGAATGCTGGGCACTACCTCGCTGACGCCGTTGCAAAGCACACCGTAAACAATAAGCGACGGTATGAGAGCGATAAGTCCTCCGCCAAGAAAAAGCGCGAAAGCCGAGCGCCGCTTGTCAGTCCCTGAGCCCGACGCGTCATCGGTCTTTTTCACCTTGGGCGGAGCGTTGTTTATAACGTTCTTTCTGACGGCAACGTAAGCCGCAAGCCACAAAAGCAGCATTGCCGCGATAATAAAGCTCGCCATATAAAAGACACTCGCCCATCTGCCGCCCCCGAGAGCAAGACCCGAGAGCAGACTACAGCTCATCTTGCCCGCAGGCGTGGAGACCGCGATAGCCGTAACGGCAAAAAAGCGCACCTTACTGTGTAGTATATTGGATATTATAAAGAACACGGGAGACCAAAGCATAGACTGACCAAAGCCGTTTACCGCCCACCATACGCAGAACAGCGCGGGCGGCTGCGAAAGCGTCATAGCAAGATTTGAAGCTACCACAAGCGTAAGACCGATAGCAACCATAGCAAACGGCGACTTTTTGTCCGCGAGAGCGCCGTTGATCATCTGACCGACAGCGTAGCATATGAAATAGACCGAGCTTATAGCGCCCGCGACACCCACGCCGATAAGTCCTTCGTCCATCATAAGCGCGCGCGCGAACGAAAAATTACCTCTCGCTATATAAGCGCAGGTATATACAAGCCAGCATACCAAAAACAAAAGATAGCTGCTTGATATCTTTGTTTCTTTCTTCTCGACAACCGTCTCCTGTACAGTATTTTCTTGCATTTTACATCTCCCCCAAAATACTTACTTACTGAAGCATCATTATAGCACACAAACGGCTCAAAGTCAATCTTTTAGCTCCAAAAACTTCTTTTTTCCGTTGACAACACGGCGCGTATATGGTATAATCTCGGAAGTACCTATGAAAGGAAAAATTATGGAACCTAAGGACTACGTAGTAAGCAAAATTGAAGGCGAATACGCCATTCTCAAGGACACGCAAACAGGCGAGGAGCTGTTCATCGCAATGGCTCTGCTCCCGCTCGGAACGGATATCGGAAGCAAGCTTCATTACGAAATGCTTGAATATACGATAGTTTAAGTATTCAAACAAATTAGGATTTATCGGTGAGTTAGATTCAACAGGTCGTAGGGGTGATTCACAAATTAAATACACCGATAAATCCTAATTTGAAGCACAAACCAATGTGTTGTTTTCTTTTGCCTACTTTTCTTTTTTAAATGTAGGGGAGGCTATCAGCCTCCCGTTCTTTACATAATCTAACACACCTACAAATCCTAATTTGAAACATAAACCAATGTGTTGTTTTCTTTTGCCTACTTTTCTTTTTTAAAAGAAAAGTAGGTGATCCTAATTCATAAAAAACGAGGCTGTGAAAAAGCCTCGTTTTTATTTTCTCTTCGTATTCTTCTTTTTCTTCTTCGCAACCGAATAGCCGAAGCCGCCGATGCGCTTACCGAGCTCGAAATAATCGCCGTGAGCATACGCCACAAGTCCCGCCCTTTCAAGTCGCAGCTTACCCTTCTCATCTATCAGGCTCTCGTCCACGTCTACCGCGACTATGTCGGCAAGAAACATATCGTGCGTTCCGAGGGGAATTATATCCGTCACTCTGCACTCAAGCGTTAAGGGACTGTCCTCGACGGTCACGCAGTCTATCTCCGTAGCCTGCCCCTTTGTAAGCTTGCATCTCTCAAACTTATCCACCTTAGCGCCCGTGTAAACCCCGCACCAATCCGCGCTTCTCGCAAGCTCCCTTGTTGTAAGATTTATAGCGAAAACGCCGCTTTCCTTTATCATTCCGTAGGAATGACGGGACGGTCTTACCGAGATATAGGTCTTCGGTGGGTCGGTATTTACGATACCCGTCCACGCGATAGTTATTATATTGTCCTTACCGCCGCACGAGCAGCTCACCATAGCGGGCGGTACGGGCGAGAGCAAAGCGCCGCCCTTCCATTTTGCTTTTGCCATATCAAGACCTCACTTTTTCTTTGTCACAGTTATTTTATCATATACTCCCCCGCTTGTCAAGAAAAAAGCGACTTGACAAATCCGTCACAGGAGTGTATAATTAAAGCGATAAAACCATACGTCAGGAGGTAAATAAAATGAGCAAAGAATTGTTACCTATCGGTGTCAGAAGAGACGGCTCGTATTATACGCGCGTGCTTTGGGCTGACGTGACCGAAAACGACCCCACATTTTGGGTAAACAACCTTATCAACGACGACCTTGAGCGCAACGGCGGCACTTGGGGAGCAAACTCCGAGACCACCGCGAACGCAGTTCTCGACTTTTTCGGCGAGACACAGACCATCAGCAAGATATCCATTTTCAAGAACGTTGGTATAACCATCAGTATCCTTGAGGAGCTTGCGAAGAACATCAACATCTACGTAAGCACCACCGACGAGCCGCTCAAGCTCCGCCGCAAGGAGGATAAGATAGACGACGTTGAGTGGACCAAGATCTGCACCTTTGACATCACTATGGAGGAAGCATGGCAGCATATCGTACTCGACACTCCCGTAGACGCGAAATACGTCCGCGTTGAGCTTGTTGAGAACTTCTGCCCACACGACGAGCGTTTTATCCCCTGGATAGAAACAAGCGAAATAAAGCTTTACTGATAAGATAAAAACAAAAAGAGCAGGCTACAAGATCTTCTTGCGTACCTGCTCTTTTTATATGCAGTATGGGTCTGTAAGCAATAAGAACGAACTCACAGATAAATCCTAATTTAACGCACAAACCAATGTTTAGTTTTCTTTTGCCTACATTCTCTATAGAGATATGAATATATTGTTTCGTTTTCTTTTGCCTACCTTTTCTTTTTCAAAAGAAAAGTAGGTCTTTTGCCTACGTTCTCTATAGAGATATGAATATATTGTTTCGTTTTCTTTTGCCTACCTTTTCTTTTTTCAAAAGAAAAGTAGGTAAGTAAAAGAGCCGTTTTAAAAACGGCTCTTTCTTAATTGATAAAAAATCAACCTACCTTCTTGTAACCAATGTTCTTAGCCTTCTCAGGATCGAACGAGAACTGGCAGATAGAAGCTACGAGCGGGTAAATACCGAACGTGATGTAAGCAAGGAGCAAATATGCAAGCGTTCTGGACTTGAAACCCTCGGGTCTGAGGCTGGAGTGATTGATTATAAAGCTACCGATCCAACCAAGGAAAAATGTCAAAAAGAAACGTGCTACTTTCATGATAATGTCCTCCTTTCTCAAGTATTAACGTAATTTTAACACAAGTTTTAGCGTTCGTCAATAGTTTTCGACATATTTTTTTCGCTTAATAGCATAAAAATACTTCTTTTCGCTACAATATTATGCCAAAGACCCAAAATTATGCAAAGCGTTGAAAACGCTCGGTAACCTCACTTCTTCAACTGTTTGTTGCTTTTCGCGGTTTTTTACATCATTTTTACATCAAAATTATGGCTAAACGGCGGTATTCTGTGGTATTTTACGCTATCACAAAAAATGAGCCTTCGGTGATGCCATACGCCCACGGCGATTACATACACGCCAACGCGCGATGCCATACCAAGCCTGCGGCTTGGATAAACAAAAAAAGGAACTTTTGGTAGACAAAAGTTCCTTTTTTGTTGGCTAATAACCCTAATTTTGATACAAAATTTTAAGGGGTATCGTTTTTATTTATCGCTTGATCTATCTTGTTAGCAAGCGTTTCTGACATATGAACCATAGACTCTATATGTACTTTTCCATTAGCTAAAATCAAAGTCATTGAATCTTGATTTACGCGCAATTCCTTTATGTCAGAAAAGCGATACACAGTTGTATTACCTAAAAAGGTCGTGTACTCAAAAGTATCATCGTCAACAATCCTAATGGTTTGATTTTTCCAGCAAAGCCACGCGGCAATACCGAGTCCTCCGCAAATAAGAACGCCGATAATCAATCCCCAGATTTGCGTAATAAATGTTGCAACCAAAAATGCTACTGCCGCAGCATCAAGAAAGAAACCGAAATATTTCAAAAAATCGGGCAAGAACATATCGGCACGAGGTGTCGTTTTACATTCTTGAGGTTTGAAGATTTTCATAATAATACCTCCATTTTTAATTGATACCATTATTATAACACAAAAAAACAAAAACCGCAACCCCTTTGTATCAGAATTGCGGTTTATGTTTTGGCTAATAACTGTAATTTTGATACAACTTAAAAAAGACTTTTATCTTTATCCATCATATCGACTATGTTTTCCAAACCATCTTCAAAGTTCAAATACTCTGTACCATCGTATTTTACTTGGGCTATATAAAAGAATTCGCTATCCATATATATATAGCTTGAAACCTTAACGCTGATTTTTGCTTCCAACGATACACAATTGTAAAAACCGTTGGAAGAAAGGAGATTACTATTATCTTTCGTTACACGGAATTGAAATTTATATTCTTCCAATGGGATATCGGTGTTCGGCATACCTCCCAAAAACGGTCTCAATTCCTCTATGCCATTGAAAAAAGATACTTCAAAAATGATATCATTGTCATGGAAATCATCGCTTGAAAAATCACGCACTTTTTCATTGGTGGACGGATCAATATAATACAAATCTTTTAAAAAGACCTCGCATACTTGATAATTGTCAGCATTTCCAAGATAATCACGCATCGTCTTGTTATAACCCGAACAGGAAGTAAAGCTGACAAGCGCTAAAGCAAAAATGAAAGCCAAACAAGCAATTTTTTTCATACACTAGCTCCTCTATCATATATTTAAATCCATTATAACACAAAAAATCAAAAACCGCAATCCCTTTGTATCGGAATTGCGGTTTTTGTTTGGTTTTTATTTGAACTATACTCCGCGCGAGCTATGAAATCCTCGCGGATTTCGGGCGCGTTGCGCCTTTCTTGTGCTTTCGCACAAGGCTCGCGGAGCAACTTTGCTCGCCTCTCTGATGAACAAACTCATCAACT
>JAZSNX010000169.1:0-6028 GCA_045536665.1 Eubacteriales bacterium | reverse complement strand
TGAGTCCATAGCCAATATGCCCTGCAACCCCTCGATAGGCGGCACGGGAAAGGGCCATCTCGTATACGAGATCGACGCCCTCGGCGGCGAGATGGGCAGAGCCGCGGACGCGGTCACTCTGCAATCGCGAACGCTTAATCTCGGTAAGGGCGCGGCTGTCCATTCCAAGCGAGTTCAGGCAGACCGCAAGCGCTATCATATATTAATGAAAGAAACCCTCGAAAAAACTCCCAATTTGCGGCTCGTGCAAGCCGAGATCGTAAATATCGGCGTTGAGGACGGGAAAGTGCGCTCTGTCACGACCAAGCTCGGCGAGGTTTGGGAATGCCAAGCCGCTATAATTTGCTCGGGCACTTACCTCGAGAGCCGTATTTTTGTCGGCGACGTTAACTACGAGAGCGGCCCTGACGGATTTCTCGCCTCAAAGGGGCTGTCCGCTTGCCTTGAGAGCCTTGGCATAAAGCTACTGAGATTTAAGACAGGCACGCCGTCACGAGTCAAGAAAAGCACGATCGATCTCTCCGAGCTCGAGGTGCAGCACGGCGAGGACATAATAACGCCCTATTCATCGCAGACGCCCGACAGCTATTTTGATGACATTCGGCAGTTGCCCTGCCATATAGTATACACAAACGCCGAAACTCATCGCATAATCAGAGAAAATATAGCCCGCTCGGCGATGTATTCGGGACAAATACACGGAACAGGCCCGAGATACTGCCCCTCTATCGAGGACAAGCTCACACGTTTCGCCGATAAGGAGCGCCATCAGCTCTTTGTCGAGCCCGTCGGCGCTGACACCGAGGAAATGTATATTCAAGGCTTTTCAACATCGCTTCCCGTCGACGTCCAGCGCGAAATGCTCGCGTCGCTCAAGGGCTTCAAGAACGCTCAGATCATGCGTTACGCCTACGCGATAGAATATGACTGCATCGACCCCACTCAGCTGCTCCCAACGCTTGAATTCAAAGACATCAAGGGGCTTTACGGCGCGGGGCAATTCAACGGCACTTCGGGCTACGAGGAAGCCGCGGCGCAGGGCTTGATAGCGGGACTTAACGCCTCGCTAAAGCTCAGAGACATGCCGCCGCTCATACTCACCCGTTCGGAAAGCTACATCGGAACGCTCATTGACGATCTGGTCACCAAGGGCACAAACGAGCCTTACAGAATGATGACTTCACGTTCCGAATACAGGCTTCTCTTAAGGCAGGACAACGCCGACAGGCGCTTGACGCAAAAGGGCTACGACGCTGGGCTCGTCACAAAAGCGCAATACGACGCTTTTCGCGCAAAGCAAGCGCTTATCGACGAAGAAATAGCGAGATTGAACACGACCTACGTGTCGCCAAGCGTGGCAAACAAGCTGCTCAACAGGCTTGAGCTGACCCCCATATCAACAGGATTTTCGTTAGCTGAGCTGCTCAGACGACCGCAATTGACATACGCGCAGCTCGCTGAGATCGACAAAAAACGCCCCGAGCTGCCGCCACGCGTTGTCACGACGGTGGAGGTGACTGTTAAATACGAGGGCTATATCAAGCGGCAGATCAGCGAGGTCGAGCGTCACGAAAAGCTCGAAACAAAGCGATTGCCCGAAGATCTCGATTATTTGAGTATCAGAGGTTTGCGAACAGAGGCGGCGCAGAAGCTGTACGCCATCAAACCGCTCACCGTCGGACAAGCCTCGAGAATAAGCGGAGTCAACCCCGCGGATATTTCGGTTTTGCTGATCTATCTCGGAATGAAATGATGTTTCACGTGAAACAATTGGAGATGTTATGGATTTTAATGAATTTTATGAGCACTGTGTTGCTATTTTTCAAGCAAACCCCAACCTACCGGCTCTTGACAACAAAAAAGCAAGCAAGCTATATGAGCTGACAAAGCGAATGCTCGAGATTAACGAGCATATGAACTTGACGGCGATCAAAGACGAAAAAGGCATAATTTTACGCCATTACGCCGACAGCTTGGCAATTTGCGAATATATCAAGCCAAATTCTACAATTATCGACGTCGGTTGCGGCGCCGGCTTTCCTACGCTGCCTGTCGCCATATTCAGGCCCGACATAAGCATCACGGCGCTCGACAGTACAGCAAAGCGCATAGATTACGTAAAAGAGACCGCAAAGAGGTTGGAGCTTGATAACGTGACCGCCATCGCCGAAAGAGCCGAGATCTTAGGGCGCGACTCGAAATACCGCGAAAAATTTGATTACGCGACCGCGAGAGCCGTCGCCTCGCTTCCCGTGTTAACAGAGCTCTGCCTGCCTTTTGTCCGCGTAGGCGGACAATTCATCGCAATGAAAGCATCAAAAGCAGAAGACGAGATAGACGCCTCAGCCAACGCTATCGCAAAATGCGGCGGAGAGTTAGCGAGACAAATACACGCACCGTTACGTTCCGCGGACGGTGATCTGGAAACAAGAGTGATCGTCATATCAACCAAGACAAGACACACGCCGCCAGACCTTCCGCGCCACTATTCAAAGATCAGCAAAAAACCGTTGTAAGACAAAGAGCGAATGTTTCACGTGAAACATGCGCTCTTTTTGTTTACTTCTCGCTGATGTTTCACGTGAAACATTTATTTTTTTTAAAAATATACGCAAAAATATCTTGCAAAAGCTTTGTCATTGTGGTATAATTATCTCGTATATTAATTGAATCAATGAAAGGAATAATAGATGGCTAAGATCATTTCACTCGCCAACCAGAAGGGCGGAGTAGGCAAGACCACTTCGTGCGTCAACATAGCCGCTTCTCTCGGTCTGCTTGGCAATAGAGTATTAATAATAGACCTTGACCCACAGGGCAATACCACAAGCGGCGTCGGCATCACCAAGCGCGGGTTGTCGGGCTCTACCAAGGAATTGCTCAACGGAGAAATGAGCGCAAAGGAAATTATCCGCGAGACTCCTTATGAGAATTTGTGGGCAATTCCCGCAAACACGACACTTACAAGCGCTGAATTTGAGCTGTTTGATTTTGACGACAGCGAATATCGCATGAAGAAGGCGCTCGAGCCTGTTATGGACGATTTCGATTACGTTCTCATCGACTGCCCGCCTTCCCTTGGCAGATTGACTGTCAATGCGCTCACAGCGAGCGACGCGGTCATAGTGCCCATGCAGTGCGAATTCTACGCCCTCGAGGGACTTTCTCAGCTTATGATAACCGTGAGACTCATTCAGAAGCACTACAATCCCACCCTTACGGTTAGCGGAATACTTATTACAATGTATAATGGAAGACTCTTGCTCTCAATGCAGGTCATCAACGAGCTCAAAAAGCATTACGAGGACAAGCTTTTCGAGACTAAGATATCAAGAAACGTAAGACTTTCCGAAGCTCCGAGCTTTGGAAAGCCCGTATACTACCACGACAGAAACTCCAAAGGCGCGAAGGAGTATCTCGAGGTAGCTAAAGAGATCGTATCTCGCATATAATAGGAGGAATTTATGGCTAACAAAAGATCGGGGCTCGGCAGAGGTCTTGACGAGCTTCTTGACGACAACATTCCAACAAAAAGAGCAGGAAAGCCGCTGGTAGTCCCCAAGGGCGAGGTCACATCAAGCGCGACAGCTCCCAAAAAGGATATCAATACCTCCATTTATGACACAAAGACCAAATCTCTTTATGACACAAAGCCACGCACACGCAGCGTAAAATCTAACTTTAAATAATATAAGGTGGTAAGACATGGCAAAGAAATCAGGAGGTCTCGGAAGAGACTTTTACTCAATATTTGACGATAATATACTTGAATCGAAAAAGGGCGCGGCAGAAAATATCAGGATCTCGGATATAGAGCCGAGGCGCGATCAGCCAAGACAAAAGTTTGACAAAGAGCCGCTCGAGGCGCTTGCGGACTCAATCGCTACGTATGGCGTTCTCCAGCCTATAATCGTACGCGAGAGCACGCTCGCAGATGGCACTTATGAGATAATTGCCGGCGAGCGCCGTTGGAGAGCTTCTAAAATGGCAGGACTCACGGAGATCCCCGCTGTTATCTTTGACGGAGACGATCTCAAAGCTGCTCAGGTAGCGCTTATCGAGAACATTCAGCGTGAGGATCTGAACGCGGTCGAAGAGGCTGAGGGTTACGGAGCTCTTATCGACAAATTCGGACTTACTCAGGATCAGGTGGCAAAGCAGGTCGGCAAAGATCGCTCGACGATAACAAATGCGCTCCGTTTGCTTAAGCTTCCCGAGGAGGTGCGCGATCTGCTACGTGACGGAGAACTCTCCGCGGGACACGCAAGAGCGCTCCTTACTCTTGACAATGAAGAGCTTATGATCGAATGCGCCAACAAGATAATAGAGCGCTCCATGTCCGTCCGTGAGGTCGAGAGCATGGTGCAGCGCATCAAGGACCGCAGAGAGGCAGTCGTTGAAGAGGCTATACATCCACAGATCAAGGTTCATATGAAGGAGCTTGAGCATAGAGCTATGTCAGCTCTCGGCAGAAAGGTACGTATTTCACGCTCTTCCCACAAAAAGGTGCTTGAGCTTACATATTCCGACGACGAGGATCTGGAAGCATTGCTCAAATCCTTGTGCGGAGATGAAATATTCTCAGAAAGATAAGAATTTCCATATTTTTCCAATCACAAACAAAGAAAGGTACAGACAAAAATGTTAGACATAAGATATATCAAGGAAAATCCCGATGAAGTGCTTGCGAGACTTGCCAAGAAGGGAAAGGACGCGAAGGCAGAAATAGAACAGATACTTGCGCTTGACGCTGAAAGAAGAGCCCTTATTGCCGAAACAGAGGCGATCAAGGCTGAGCAGAACAAGATGAATAAGCTCATTCCTCAGTACAAGAAGGAAGGAAAGGATGTTTCCGCTATCTTCGTACAGATGAAGGAAATGGGAGCTAAGACAAAGGCTATCGATGAGAAGCTCAAGGAAGTAGAGACTCAGTTCACGTCCGTTATGCTGGGTCTGCCCAATCTTCCCGATGAGGATCTTCTCGCTGGCGGTAAGGAAAATAACGAGCCCCTTCGCTATTTCGGTGAGCCCAAGCTGTTTGATTTTGAGCCTAAGAAGCACGTTGATCTTTGCACCGATCTCGGTCTTATAGACTATAAGAGAGGCGCGAAGCTTTCTGGCGCGGGATTCTGGATATACCGCGGAATGGGCGCAAGACTTGAGTGGGCGCTTCTCAACTACTTTATCGATACTCACCTTGGTAATGGCTACGAGCTTATGCTCGTTCCTCATATGCTCGGCTATGAGTGCGGACTCACCGCGGGTCAGTTCCCCAAGTTCGCGGAGGACGTTTACTGGCTTGAGACGGCAGAGGATGAGCGCCGCCGCTTTATGCTCCCCACAGCGGAGACAGCTCTCGTATCGCTTCATAGAGACGAGATACTCACCGAGGCAGATCTGCCCCGTAAGTATATAAGCTACACCCCTTGCTTCCGCCGCGAGGCAGGAAGCTACCGTGCGGACGAGCGCGGAATGGTAAGAGGCCACCAGTTCAACAAGGTCGAGATGGTGCAGTACACGCTTCCCGAGAAGAGCGACGAGGCATTTGAGGAGCTCGTCGCGAACGCTGAGAATCTTGTCAAGGGTCTTGGCTTCCACTTTAGAACTGTCAAGCTTGCGGCAGAGGATTGCTCCGCATCTATGGCAAGAACCTACGATATCGAGATCATTATTCCTTCCATGGACGGCTATAAGGAGGTCTCCTCTGTTTCCAATGCAAGAGATTATCAGGCGCGCAGAGGTATGATGAGAGTGAGAAGAGAGGACGGAAAGATCGACTTCGTTCACACCCTCAACGGCTCGGGCCTTGCTACCAGCCGAATCCTTCCCGCCCTTGTTGAGCAGAATCAGAACGCAGACGGAAGCGTAAACGTTCCCGACGTTCTTCGCAAGTACCTCGGAGGCATCGAGAAGATAAGCGCAAAATAATCGGAAAACTTTCAAAAAGATGAGAGGAGGTCGTATATGTCGACACTGAATGCTATACTTTCCGCACCCGAAAAACAGAGCTTCGGCGAGATACTTAAGG
>JAZSNX010000152.1:0-10621 GCA_045536665.1 Eubacteriales bacterium | reverse complement strand
GTCACGGAGCGGCTGTAGGAGGATGTATAGTTGATTCGGGTAAGTTTGATTGGACTGCATATCCCGATAGATTCCCAGGACTTTGTACTCCCGATGATAGCTATCATGGCGTAACTTATACTGAAAGATTTGGTCTTGAGGGAGCATTTATCACAAAGGCGACAGCACAGCTTATGCGTGACTTTGGCGCTATTCAAGCTCCCCAGAACGCGTTTCTTCTAAACCTCGGACTTGAGAGCCTGCACGTAAGAATGGAGAGACATTGCGAGAACGGACTCGCGGTGGCAAAATTCCTCAAGTCTGACGACAGGATCGCTTGGGTAAGCTACCCCAGCCTTGAGGGTGACAAGTACTATGATCTTGCCTGCAAATATATGCCCAAGGGCACTTGCGGAGTCGTAAGCTTTGGCGTTAAGGGCGGACGTAAGGCGGCAGAGGCGTTTATGAAGCACCTCAAGATCGCCGCTATCGAGACGCACGTTGCCGACGCGAGAACCTGCTGTCTGCACCCCGCAAGCGCGACACACAGACAGATGAACGACGAGGAGCTTATCGCGGCTGGCGTTGGTCCTGATCTTGTAAGGCTTTCTTGCGGAATAGAGAATGCAGAGGACCTTATTGCCGACATCAAGCAGGCTCTTGACAAGATAAACGCTTAAGAAACAGTAATACAATAGAAAGAGAGGCGTAAAATGCCAATCAGAATACCAAATCTTTTACCCGCAACACAAACGTTGCTCAATGAAAATATCTTTGTTATGACGGAAACTCGCGCTATGACGCAGGATATCCGTCCGCTTAAGATACTTATGCTCAATCTTATGCCGCAGAAGATAGTTACCGAGACGCAGATAGCGAGGCTTATAGGTAACACTCCTCTTCAGGTGGAGCTTGAGCTCTTGCAAACAGCTACGCATAAGTCTAAGCACACCTCTGCTGAGCATATGCTCGCGTTCTATAAGACCTTTGATGAGGTAAAGCACAGGAAGTTCGACGGACTTATAATAACGGGTGCTCCCGTTGAGCTTATGGAGTTTGAGGAAGTCGAATACTGGGACGAGCTTTGCGAGATAATGGAATGGAGCAAGACGCACGTCACAAGTACGTTCCATATTTGTTGGGGCGCTCAGGCGGGACTTTATTACCATTACGGTATAAAGAAATACCAGCTTGATAAAAAGATGTTTGGCGTGTTCGAGCATCATCTCGACCATAAGCATTCCATACTTTTCCGTGGCTTTGATGACGTTTTCGTAGTGCCTCATTCGAGACATACGACTTGCAGACGAGAGGATATAGAGGCTGTCGATGAGCTGAAGATCCTTTGCAGCTCTGAAGAGGCTGGCGTTTTTGTGTGCGCTACCGATAAGGGAAGACAGATATTCGTGACTGGGCATTCGGAGTACGATGCCGATACCTTGGCAAAGGAGTATTTCCGCGATAAGAGCGCGGGATTGCCTATCGACGTGCCGAAGAATTATTTCCCTGACGATGACGACACGAAGAAGCCGATAGTGCGCTGGAGAAGCTGCGCGAATCTGCTTTATTCCAACTGGCTCAACTATTTTGTATACCAGTCCACGCCATACGATATTGACGATATAAAATAAGGCAAGTGCCAAGGCGGTATACGCCTTGGCGCTCTGCACTTTGGAGAACAGATGTATTCGAGAGTTTACGTTGAGATAACCAATATTTGCAACAAAAGCTGCTCTTTTTGCCCGTCACACACAAGGGCGCTCGGGCGTATGAGCGAGGAACAGTTCAAGACGGTTACGGACAAGCTTTTGGGGAAAACGCAGTACCTTTATTATCACCTTATGGGTGAGCCTACCACGCATCCGTTGTTGCCGAGATTTATTGAGATAGCCAACAGTAAGGGATATAAGTCGGCAGTTACGACTAACGGTACGCTTTTGCCGAGGGTCGGAGACGCTCTGATAGAGGCAGGGGTATACAAGG
The DNA here is from genome assembly GCA_045536665.1 of Eubacteriales bacterium. GTDB lineage: Bacteria > Bacillota > Clostridia > Oscillospirales > CAG-272 > HGM12713. The sequence continues at coordinate 8,659 of JAZSNX010000152.1, read as the reverse complement.
TGAATATTTCCGTGCATAGCTTTGAGACGGGTAGCGAGAGTGAGTATCTCGACTACATAAACGGCTGCCTTGATTTTGCCGATAAAGCAAGTAGCGCGGGCGTTCTTGTTGTGTTCAGACTGTGGAATAACGGATACGACGGCGGAAGAAACATAGATATAGTCCGCCTTATGATGGAGCGCTTTGCGGACGGCGAATGGAAGAGCGGCTCAAGGGGCGCAAGGATACGGCACAGATTGCATCTTGAATACGGAGAGCGCTTTGCGTGGCCTGACATGGAAGCTGATGACGGTGGCTCAGATGTGTTCTGCTATGGGCTTTCCGACCATTTTTCGGTGCTTTGTGACGGTACGGTAGTACCGTGCTGTCTTGACCGCAACGGTACGCTCAAGCTCGGTAATATTTTTGATAATGTCACTATAGACGAAATACTTTCCTCTCAGCGAGCCTATGAAATAAAGAATGGTTTTGAGAGGAGAGCGGCAAGCGAGGAGCTTTGCCGCAGATGCGGCTATGCCAGACGATTTAAATAACTGAGATTTTTTGAAGGGAGGGGAGGATATGCTTTTTACAGCACCTGCGTTCGCGTTCTTGTTTTTGCCGCTTTCTATACTGTTTTATATGATATTCGGCAAAAAACAAAGACGAGTCTGCTTTTTGATCATCAGCATTGCCTACTACGTGCTGTTAAATATGAACGCACCGCAAAATATAGTAGTCCTGCCCGTTCTTCTTGTATACGCGTTCTTTGCGCAGATAACGGCAGAGAAGTATGAGAAAAAGTGGCTGACAGCGCTTTTGTGTATAGTTCCATTCGTAGCTCTTATAGGTCTCAGGGCTCTTGCTTATATGAGGCTGTCGGATTTTGTTTATCCTGTGGGAACTACGCTCCCGACAATGTGCGCTATATCCTACATATGGGACGCAAGAGGCGAGACTGACGTTAAGTCGCGAATGTTGAGAATGTCGTCATATATAGCGTTTTTCCCACTTACGATACTTGGTCCGTTTATAAGCTATGGAGAATTTTGCGAAATAAGTGAAGACGGCGCTGTGAGCTTCAGTCTCTCGGCCGTTGCCGACGGCGCGCGCCTCTATATGATCGGCTTTGTTAAAAGAATTGCGGTTGGAGCGGTATTGGTAGAGGCTTTTCAGCAGATATTCGCGTATTCTTGGGATACGCAAAGCTTCGTTACGGTACTGCTTTTGCTTGTTTTAATATATTTTGGAGTATTTTTCTCAATATCGGGATACTACGATATGGGCGTTGGTATAGCGAGAATGTTTGGTTTTTCGATATCGGAGATCAATACCGATCCATTTACCATAGCCACTGTCAACGAATACTCAAAGGGCTTGTTCGGCAGTCTCAGGATATGGGTAAAGCGCTACGTGCTTTCTCCGTTTTTCGGGCAAAGACCTGTACCCCCCACGCTTAAAACGCTTACTTATTGCGTATTTACAGTCGTTATCATTCGCTCAGAGCCTTTGGCACTGCTCATTTCATTGCCGTTGTTCGTGTTTGCGCTCGCCTCATCAAGGCTGAGATTGGACAGAGAGGGAGATAAAAAGGGCAAGGTCGGACTCAGAATGCTGTTTGGCGTGCTGACTATGCTGTTCGTGGCAACACTGTGGGTGTTTGCCACAATGGGTAACGGTATGATATTCGAGGGCATTGCGGTGGATCTCGGAAACGCCGAATATCAAACGGATATGATCCTCATATCCTTCTCTTGGATAAAGTGTCTTGTGGTCATTCTGCTCGGCGTGTGTACGATAGTGCCGAGAACGCAATTCGCAGAACGTATAACAGCCACGCTCTCTCCGCCGCTCAGAGCGGTGAGAGACTACGCCTCAATGATAATAATGCTTGTGATATTCTTGTTTACGGTGCTGTTCTTTTTGCCGCAATTTGAGGCGTACAGCTACGTACCGTTCAACTATATCGTGATGTAAGGAGGGAATTATGAAAAGAAGCAAGGCAATAGATTTCCTTACTATCACACTGTTTTTTGGTATACTTCTCACCTTTATGATATACATAGGCTTGGATACGCTTGTGGAGTACGAGGTGGACGGAATATCCGAGCCAGGAGAAAGCATAGGCGGTTTTAATAAGATATTCTATAACGAAGAGAATATAGACGGCTTTGTCAATTCGTTTGATTACAGAGTGTTTGGGCACACTGGTAATAACGGTATTATCATTGGCAAGGACTATTGGCTCTTTGAGGCGAAGGATACGCAAAGCGGATATGAGCGTCTTTTGGATTATATCGGCGGCAGCCCCTTTAATGAATGGCAGCTTGAGCGTATACACCAAAGAATAGACGAGGACAATGAGTATTTTGCCGAGAATGGTGTTGAATATCTGCTCGTTGTCGTTCCTGACTCTATGACCGTCTGCTCTGATAATGTCCCACAGTATCTTGGAGGACAGAGCAAAAACACAAGACGAGGTCAGCTTGCCGCATATCTTTCGGGATACTCGGATAGCGCTTTTGTTGATCCGACAGCGCCTATGATAGAAGCGAGCGGTCAGATGAGCACTTATAATAATACGGAGAATTCTATAAACGCCTATGGCGCTTATATCATATACGATACCGTTATTCAAAGGCTTGGCATAGGCGATGAGCAAGGCGTTCGTCCGATACTTAAGGATGACGTGGAATTTTTCACAAGGCTGACTGACGGTAAATCAATAGCGGTAAGAGCGGGACTTGATAAGACTGTTAAAAACAGGACTGTCTCACTTACGGATAAGATGGGATACTACTATAAGGTGGTCGGCAGCGGGAAGGAAAGCACGCTTACGAGAATGAACGAGGCGACCAATAACGTAAGGATAATTGTTGAGTGCGGCGACGACTGGGACAGAACACAGTTGACACCGTATCTTTCCAATACCTTTTATGAGGTCGTGTATACCGCGAACGCTGAGGGAACACGCGCGGCGCTTAAGGAGCACGGCGCGACCGCGGTCATTCGCATTGTGCACGAGGGCGATCTTGTGAATTTGGCGAGATGATAAAAAACAACATATATCACAAAACGGTAAATTAATAAAATAAAAGATTTTAAGTTATCTTATTTGCAAAAAAACGCACAAAACAGCAAGAACGATACGCAAAAAGAACGGCGCTTTGATACCATTGAAAAAACAAAATATTACTTTTCTATTGAAATTTTTGGAGAAATGCTGTATAATAATTATTCAGCGATATTCGTGATAAAGGAGAATCTATGTTAGAGCTTAAAAATGTTTCCTACAGCGTGGGGGACAAGCAGATACTGAAAAATATAAATTTGCAGGTTTCCGACCGTTTCGTTGCCATCACAGGTCCTAACGGGAGCGGAAAATCAACGCTTGCCAAGCTTGTGGCGGGTATCATAACACCCACCGAGGGCAGAATATATTTCAACGGTAAGGATATTACGGATATGTCCGTTACCGACAGAGCAAGGTCGGGAATAAGCTTTGCTTTCCAACAGCCTGTGCGCTTTAAGGGTATAACCGTCAAATATCTTATCTCGCTTGCGGCAGGCAAAAATACGAGCGTAGCTGAGGCTTGCCAGTATCTCTCCGAGGTAGGACTTTGCGCTAAGGATTATATAAACAGGGAAGTTAACGCTTCTCTTTCGGGCGGTGAGCTCAAGCGCATAGAGATAGCTATGATAAACGCGAGAGGCACGGAGCTTTCGGTCTTTGATGAGCCCGAGGCGGGAATTGACCTTTGGAGCTTCAATAATCTTATTAAGGTTTTTGAAAATATGCATGAGCGCACAAACGGAACGATAATGATAATCTCCCATCAGGAGAGGATACTCAACATTGCGGACAAGATAGTTGTTCTTGCGGGCGGTGAGGTCGTTGAATGCGGCGATAAGGATGAGGTATTTCCTAAGCTTATGGACGTGAGAAGCGGCTGCCGATTTGCCGCTAAGGATTGACGGAGGTTGGAATATGGATAAGATACAACAGCATCTGCTTGAGCAGGTAGCGGGAATACACGAGATCCCCGAAGGCGCGTATTCCTTGAGAATAAACGGAAGCCTTCACGGAAAAAACTCGTCTGAGAATATTGAGATAGCGAAAAAAGAGGATAAGCCCGGAATAGATATCTATATAAAGGCGGGCACTAAGAATGAAAGTGTCCATATCCCTGTTATACTTTCGCAGACAGGCTTACGTGAGCTTGTATATAACGATTTCCATATAGGCGAGGATTGCGACGTTACCATAGTGGCAGGGTGTGGCATACACAATGGCGGATCGGAAACGTCGGAGCATAGCGGCGTTCACTCTTTTTATGTGGCGAAAAATGCAAAAGTAAAATATATAGAGAAGCATTACGGTCAAGGTGACGGTAACGGCAAAAACATTATGAATCCTCAAACATATGTTGAATTAGCTGAGGGAGCAAAAATGGAGATGGAGACAGCTCAGATAAAGGGCGTGGATTCAACCAAGAGAATCACAACCGCTAAAGTGATGAAAAATGCAACTCTTACTGTAAGAGAAAAGCTGATGACTCACGGTGAACAGTACGCCGAGACTGAGTTTGAGGTCGATCTTTGCGGCGACGGCTCGGGCACGCATATAATATCAAGATCGGTAGCCAAGGACAGCTCTAAACAGAAATTTATCTCGAGAATAAGGGGCAATTCTAAGTGCAACGGACATACCGAATGCGATGCCATAATAATGGACGACGCCACGGTGGCGGCTATTCCTGAGATACTTGCGGTGCACCCTGAGGCTTCTTTGATACACGAGGCGGCTATCGGAAAGATAGCGGGTGAGCAGCTTATTAAGCTTATGACTCTTGGACTTACCGAAAAGGAAGCTGAGGAAGAGATAGTAAACGGATTTTTGAGATGATCGCTGATATCCGATATGAACAACGGCGCGAGCAATTATGCTCGCGCCGTTGTTCTTTTGCCTGTGGCTTTGATGCATTCGCCTTTGAGCTTGCTTGCTGCCACTTTTCCTTGTGCGGATAGTACGCGCGCCAAGAAAACGCGTATGCGATCATTGCTTAAAACACTCAGAAAAGTCTTGATGTAAATAAATGGCAAAAAAGTATTTATATGTAAACAAATAACAGTTTGCGGGGTGTCAACACAAACAAAAGTGAAGGCGACGGACTGGTGAGGGCTTCGGCGGGTAAAAAACACGGAATGTACGATGTAGAAAAATGAGCTTGATTTTTGTTGAATTTTAACAAAAATAATTGCCTGCTTTGATAAAAACGAGCGTGAGCGAATGCTTAAACAGGTAAAAACAAATTACCTGAACGCTATTCGCCTTGAGCGTGATAAACATTTTGAGTAAAAATCCACAAAAATGTCAGAAAAAATGATGTAAAAGCACAATTTAAGGTAATTTAAAATTACCAATGGAAGGCGCAAAAAAACTCAAAATTAAAAATGACGATTTTTCAAAAGGGGTATTGACAGCCATTTTGCCTGTGATGTCTTTTGTGCCGCCTTGCCACCGAAAACCTTTGCTTGACTTTTTTCTTATTATATGGTAAGATATTCACGTGGATTTAGGACATCTATGCCCATTTTGCGGCCATTTTTGTCTTTAGCGATGTCACGTAACCGGTGCATCGCCTTTGAAGTGAACTTAGATGTTGCCTTGACAGACACGCATTTATGCCGAATTTGCGAGGTCTGCCGAGCGCCTTTTTAAGTTGTTTTCGCGTGTATGCGCGAGAACGTTATACTACGAAGGAAAAAGGTCAACGCTGATGGCAACATCAGACTACTTAATTACTCACGAAAGCGAGTTTTCCCGACGCTTTCGAAACCAAAACCAGGAGGAATTTTGAATGAAGACGACGAAATTTCAAAGAATTACAGCTTTGATGCTCGCCGTTGTGTTCCTGCTTTGCGGGGGCGCGGTCTCTGCCGGCGCCGCTGACAGCGGGTCTATAACGGACGTTACCACAAGCGAGCTCAAGGATCTGCTTAATGCGATTTCGTACAGCGAGTACATTTCACAAAATGCGAATGTACCGAGAGGTGAGAGCGAGATAGTTGTCGATGCTACGAAGAACTACACGTACACTATCGACGGAGCTCAAGTGCACAGCTATCTTGCGAGCGACAACGTTGCTGACGGTAAGTACAAAACTATCACCTACACAGCCAATGATGATCTGGGAGCTCTTTCGGCTGAGCTCGCCGCGGTCGTAAACGCGCAGATCGCCAAGGTGAACGCAACGGTAGAGGGTAGCGATATCAAGGACGTCACGGCAGACGAGATCCTTGAGAAGCTTGCCAGACCGGCTACCTACGATGACGTTAACGCATTGTATACGCCTTCCACGGGTACAGCTACATGGACACTTGAGGGTGTGGACACTGCCAAGAAGTATATACTTCTGATCGACTGCTATCCTGTAACAAACAAGTCGGCATCGATCGAGAGAATGCTTGAGCTGAACGGAAAAGTTCCGTTTGCTGAGGCGCGTTACGTCACCATCTCCAAGATATGGAAGAACGTTTATGAGGACGGCAAGTTCGCGCTTCCCGAGGGTGAGAGCGCTGATACTTATCTCTCCAAGGCCGAGGCGATCGGTATTGACGCACGGAAGGTCGAGGAGAATGGCGTTACTTATATCAAATATACGATGCCTGAGTATTGGACGGTTGATCTTTCAACGGTCGTTGACGAGCAGTCGATACGCTTCTTTAAAGAGGATATTGATCTCAATGAGATCCGTTCCAGCCTTGTTCAGGCTCCTGAGTGGATAACCTACACGGTAAAGGACGCAAACGGCTTTATGCAAGAGCCCTTTGAGTTCGTTATCGGCCCTGATGAGGAAACAGGCGAGACGACTATTTCGCTTGAGTCCGTAAACGAGCCCTTGGCTGTCAGGTCTATAAGACTCGTACCTTATACTCCCAATATCTCCTACGCGGAGTATCTTGCTAAGTATAACGGTGTAGCGAGTGGAACTGATAAGATAAAGATCGAGGCTGAGTACTATTCGGCGGCTTCCTCTCAGACGATATACCCCGTATCCGATACTACGAGCGCTATCACGTCTCCCACGGCTACCGACAGAACTGTTCTTAATACAGTCGGCGGTGATAAGTGGCAGAGCTCGGGTCAGTGGATCGAGTATAAGTTTAAGGTAAAGAGCAGCGGTATGTATTCTATCGCTACCCGCTTCAAGCAGAACGTGCTTGACGGTATGTATACCTCCAGAGCGCTGTATATCTACAGTGATAACGCTTCTACGGACGATGGCTACTACAACGGTATCCCGTTCGCGGAGGCAGGAAGACTTCAATTTAATTATTCCTCCGACTGGCAGTCGGGAAAGCTGACGGACGGAGTAGATACCTTCAATATATATTTTAAGGAAGGCGTTGAATACACGATAAGGCTTGAGGTCACCCTTGGAAACATGGGTACGGTCGTAAGCCGTGTTCAGCAGTCTCTTGATATAATCAACGATGCTTACCTTAATATACTTAAGCTCACCGGTACAACTCCTGACGAGTACCGTGACTACGGCTTCTCGAGAGTTATGCCTGATACGATGATCTCCATGATCCAGCAGGCGAGAGTGCTCAATGAGATATCCGCAGAGCTTCAGGCGGCAGCGAGCGTAAAGAGCTCGATGACGGCAACTCTTGATAAGGTCGCAAGACTTCTTGAGGAAATGGGTAAGGATGACGACGAGGTCGCGAAGAACCTTGAGCAGCTCAAGACCTATATCGGTTCACTCGGTACGTGGGTCGGAGACGCTAAGACGCAGCCTCTCATTCTTGACTATATCGTTATCCAAGGCGCTGATGATACAACACTTCCCGAGGCTAAGGCAGGCTTCTTAAAGGCTTTGTGGTACGAGATAATGAGCTTTGTAAAGAGCTTCTTCCGTAACTACGACCGTATGGGCGCGATGACCGAGACCGGCGAGGATGAGGCTGTTGAGGTATGGCTTGCTTACGGTCGTGACCAGTCACAGGTCGTAAGAGGACTTATCAACAACGATTTCACACCTAACAGCGGTATAGCGATCGACCTTAAGCTCGTTGCGGCATCAACACTGCTTCCGTCTATACTTTCGGGCATGGGCCCTGACGTATATATCGGAGTTGCGCAGGGAACGGTTATCAACTATGCTATTCGTGGAGCGCTGTTGCCTATCGACGTTGAGCTTAACGCGGACGGATCGATAAAGCGCGACGAAAACGGTAATCCGTACCCCAGAGCAGACTTTGAAGATGCTACGGCTGACTTCAATGACGCGGCAATGCTTGTTTTGGGTATTGACGATGCTCTCGGTGAGCACCATTACTACGGTCTTCCCGAAACGCAGAACTTTACAATGATGTTTGTACGTGAGGATATATTCGCAGAGCTTAACCTTGAGATCCCCAGAACTTGGGATGAGGTTAAGGAGATAATCCCCGTGCTTCAGTCGAACAACATGCAGATAGGTATGACGAAGGACGAGAACATCTTCCTGTATCAGCTTGGCGGAGACCTCTTTGCTGATAATGGAATGAGAATAAATCTCGACTCTAACGTAGCGCTTGAGGCGTTCAATACCATGTGTGAGATGTTCACCATGTATTCATTCCCCTATAAGTATGACTTCCCGAACCGTTTCAGAACGGGTGAGATGCCTAT
>JAZSNX010000054.1:0-4131 GCA_045536665.1 Eubacteriales bacterium | reverse complement strand
GCAGGAACGTCGCCCGCGCCGAAGCAAGGACCGCAGAACGAGGGCTTTATTACAGCGCCGGCCTTGAGGAGCTCTGTGGTAGCGCCTATCTTGGTAAGCTCGAGGGATACGGGAACGCTGGTGGGATATACGGAGAGCGAGAAGTAGTCCGCGCCCGTGCTCTTATCCTTAAGTATTGCCGCCGCCTCGTCGATGCTGTCGAACATACCGCCCGCACAGCCCGCGATAATGCCTTGGTCCGCAAGCACTTTGCCGTTAGCCTTTACCTTAGAGCGAAGATCGAGCTTGCACTTTCCAAACTTCTTTGCCGCCTCTTCCTCGACCTTTGCGAGTATCTCGTCGGCATTCTCGAGGAATTCGTGAATGGTGTATGCGTTCGAGGGGTGGAAGGGAAGAGCTATCATAGACTCCATCTTGTCGAGGTCTATCTCTACCATCGCGTCGTAGTAAGCGACATTGCCGGGCTTCAACTCACGGTAATCCTCGGGACGTCCGTGCGCCTCGTAGTGCTTCTTAACTACCTCGTCTGTCTCCCAGATAGAGGACAGGCAGGTGGTCTCGGTGGTCATAACGTCGATACCGTTACGGAAGTCGATAGGCAGATTTTTAACGCCAGGTCCTACGAACTCAAGCACCTTGTTCTTTACAAAGCCGTTTCCAAAGGTCGCGCCGACAAGAGCGATAGCGACGTCGTGCGGACCGATACCCTTCTTGGGAGTACCCGTTAGGTAAACGAGAACTACCTCAGGTGTCTTTATATCGTAAGTGTTTTTAAGGAGCTGCTTTACAAGCTCAGGTCCTCCCTCGCCGACACCCATAGTTCCGAGAGCGCCGTAGCGAGTGTGAGAGTCAGAGCCGAGTATCATTCTGCCGCAGCCCGCAAGCTCCTCACGAGCGAAGGAATGGATAACGCTCTGATTGGCGGGAACGTAGATTCCGCCGTACTTTTTAGCCGCGCTGAGACCGAAGACGTGGTCGTCCTCGTTGATAGTACCGCCGACAGCGCAAAGAGAGTTGTGGCAGTTGGTCATAGCGTAGGGAATGGGAAACTCGCGAAGACCGCTCGCGCGAGCCGTCTGGATTATTCCAACGTAGGTTATATCGTGGGAAGCGAGGGCATCGAAGCGGATCTTCATCTGTCCTTCCTCGCTCGACACGTTATGAGCGTTCATTATCGAATACGCGATAGTATTCTTTCTTGCCTCTGCGGGCGACATATCCGCAGACGAGCAGACCTTGCCGTCAACGAGATAAACGCCGTTTGCTGTAAGCTTTATCATAGTAATTCTCCTTACAATAAAATAAACATCATTTTATTATAACTTAATACAGACAAAAAGTCAAGGGAATGACGGCATAATTATACTTTTTGACGATTTTTTCAAACTTTACGCGCCACAGCGGATATTTTTTGTCAAAATGAGGTATAAGGTATTGCAAGAGGTGGAAAAAGGTGATATAATTGAAAGTGACGTTAGAGTATATAAATTAGGATCTATCGGGGAGATGGATTTAACAAGTCGTAGAGGCGATTCACGAATCGCCCCTACGAAATTGTAATTCAAACATACCGATAGATCCCAATTTAACGATCGCTTTAATGTTAGAGTTTTATTTTGCGTCGATTTTCTATAAAGATTTGAGTATATAGTTTAGTTTTCTTTTGCCTACTTTTCTTTTTTAAAAGAAAAGTAGGTGAATCCTAATTTGAATAAAAATTTATAGCGTTAAAAGGTGAAAGATGTTAGGGCTCGGTACGATAGTAAACGTAATAGCGATAATAATAGGGGGTCTGCTCGGATTGCTCTTTAAGGGCGGTCTTAAGGAGCGATTTCGTGAGGTGCTGACGCAGGGGTGCGGTCTCGCTGTTATATTTATAGGCGCGGCAGGCGCTTTTGAAATGATATTCAGCGTCAAGGACGGCGCTCTTTCCTCCACTCACACTATGCTTATAGTTCTGTCGCTCGTGCTTGGCGGACTTGTGGGCGAGCTTATCAATATAGAAAAGGGGCTTGACAGCATAGGAGAAAAGCTCAAAAAGCTTGTCAGGGCAGGCTCGGATAATAGGTTTGTCGACGGCTTTGTTACCGCCTCTCTCGTCTTTTGCGTGGGAGCTATGGCTATCTGCGGACCTATCGATGAGGCGCTCACGGGTGACAGCTCAACGCTTTTCGTCAAGTCTATTCTCGATATGATAATGGTCATGGTGCTGACCTCTGTCTATGGCATAGGCGCTATTTTCTCGGCTGTTGCCGTGGGCGTTTATCAGGGAATATTTACGATATTCGGTGTGTTTATCGCCGACTTTATGACCGACGCGCTCATTCTCACCCTGTCGGGTATCGGCTCGATACTCATTTTCGCCGTTGGCGTAAACCTTTTGTTCCCTAAAAAGATAAGAGTGGGAAATCTGCTTCCCGCGCTTCTCGTTCCCGTAATATGGGAGCTTATACAGATGATACCAATACCTTGGTAAGGAGAAAAAATGAAAAAATATTTTTGTTTGCTTGTCTGCCTTTTGCTATGCGCAACGCTTTGCCTTGCGTCCTGCGATAAGGGCAATGCTGAAAAGGTGGGACGTCCAAGCGGCGGCAAGGGCGGCTCAGTGCCGACTATGGGCAACACAGACGATGACGAGGGTCAAAAGAAATATGAAAAGACGGTGGCCCTTACGCTCGACGATGGCCCTCATAACGTTCGTACCAAGGCTATCGTGGACGAGCTTGACAAGTATGACTTTAACGCGACCTTTTTCGTCGTAGGCAACCGTGTTGACGGCACGGATTACGACGGCTCATCGGCGCTCAAATACGCGTACGAGCATGGCAACGAGATAGGTATCCACGGATATACGCACAGGACCGACAGATATTACGACACCTGTTCCGACGACATATACAAATATGAGCTTTCCGAAACCGAGAAGGCAATAAAGGCGGTCATACCCAAATACAGCGTTAAGCTTATGCGCCCTGTTGGTGGAAAGATAACCGATAAGAGAGTGCAGAGCTGTAAGTACTCCGTGATAATGTGGAGCGTTGACTCCGAGGACTGGAAGTATCAGTACAGCACAGGCGGCACAGACGAGGCAAACGAAAAGCGTGACGCGATAGTAGAAAACGTTATGTCTCAGGTTAAGGACGGAAGCATAATACTTATGCACGATATCTATCAGAGTACATACGACGCCGCTGTGATAATACTTGAGCGGCTCAATGAGCAGGGCTATGGGGTAGTTACCGTTTCCGAGCTTCTCGGTAAGAATATGAGCGCGGGAAAGAAGTATTCCAAAGCTATCTCCACTCCTGAGCAGGTCTGCATCGACAAAGCGGAAAAATTGATATATTGTACAAATATAAACAAAAAAACAAATGCATTTTGTTAAAATTTAATCTTGTTTTTTATAGCTCACTTTTGGTATAATATTCGACAAATAAATCTTAGAGGTGAATGAAAATGGAAAGAGTAAAAAAGTATCTGCATCGGTATTTTATTGACGCCATGGGCGCAATGGCGCTCGGTCTGTTTGCGTCCTTGCTTATCGGTACTATCTTCGGTACTGTCTACAAGTACACAAACCTTGAATTTCTCAACATTATAGCCACCTACGCAAAGGCGGCGACGGGAATGGCTATCGGCGTTGCTATCGCGCACCGTCTCGGAGCGCACCCGCTCGTTATGTTCTCGTGTGCCGCTGTCGGAGCTATGTCAAACGCAATGGGAGCGATCGTCGCAAATGAGGGCGGGGCTATCATAAAGTGGGCGGCAACCGCTTCTGACGGCTCGGGAATATTCTATGCCGCTGGACCTGCCGGCGCTTTCTTCGCCGTTATAATCGCTTGCGAGATAGGACAGCTCGTGTCTAAAAAGACCAAGGTCGATATTCTGGTCACGCCTGTCGTAACGCTTATCGTAGGCTTTGCGGCAAGCTGGCTTGTATGTCCGCTCGTCTCTTACGTAATGTACTATCTCGGTATATTCGTTTCTATGGCAACGACCTTCCAGCCCTTGCTTATGGGTATCGCTTTATCGGTAGTTATGGGAGTTGTACTTACGCTTCCGATATCCAGCGCGGCTATCTGCGCTATGATATTCTCCGAGGCGGCATACGGTGTCGCGCTGCTTAACGGT
>JAZSNX010000001.1:0-5832 GCA_045536665.1 Eubacteriales bacterium | reverse complement strand
TTGGCTCACAGAACGACATGGCTACGATCCGACTTGTTAGTTATGGGTTCGATTCCCGTTGCGGGTGCCACAAGCGGTCTGCGATAACTTTTGCAGATCGCTTTTTATAGGTATAGCAGGAGCTATCGCAAGTCTCCCTTGTGTAAAGGCAGCTGTCGCGGTTGCGACTGAGGGATCGTTTGGAAAAAATCAAATGATCTATAGGACTATCGAATGATCCGACTCACCGATAGATCCTAATTTACCGACTAACGATATCGGCGCTTTAATAAATTCTTCAAGGTTTTTGAAGAGGGCTTGGGGGAAGCTTCTTTTAAGAAGATTCCCCCAAAAAAACGTGTACTTATTCTTTTTCGACCGTATCGGCGAAGCGGAAGCCTGCCGTTGCGCTTACGGGGAGTGAGAAGACGAGAGCGTGGGCCTTGGTATCCATACCCGCGTTTTGCATGATCGCCTTCATAATATCCTTTTTCTTATCCACGCTTGAAACGATAAAGACCATTTCCTTTTCTACGGCAAGAGAGAGCCCGAAGAATTTCTGAGCGCTTGCGGCAGTACCCTTAGCGTTTATTGTAGTTCCTCCGCCTGCTCCCGCCTCTCTTGCGGCGTCCATTACCATATCGGTATAGCCTCTTTCATATATTGCTACGATAAGCTCGTGAGAAGATTGCATTGCGTTTTCCTCCGTTTTTTGTTCTTCGGTGATCTCCTGTCCTGCCGTGAAATACTCGAGCGCTCGGCTTCCGCCCACACCTGAGAGCGGCACGGCTACGGCAACGCCTCTATCGGGCAGGTCTATCTTCATATCCATCGTCAGCCCGTGCTTTAGCTTTTTGAGCGTAGCGTCCGTGACAGTTGAGAGAAGCATCTTTTTTTCGGTGCGCTCTATGCCCAAAAGGTTGAGCGTTTTAGCGTGAGCCGTACCGTTACAGGATGTGCTATATACGACGCCTGCGCCACTGGATTGGTAGAATTCCTCGTATTCGTCGGCATCCTTGCGCCGAACGATGGTGATAAGTAAATACAGATCCTTCATTATAGCACCTCCTTACAGGTCGATGATGTCTTCTGTGTCGGTATTGTCAAGCTCGATGACCTCAGCTTCGTTAGCCGTTTCGACCGCCCGAGCTTCACTCTTGCGAGACTTGAGCTTATAGACAAGACCGAGAATTTGTATGGCAATGAGGGGTGTCATAGCGACAAGCGTCACAAGTCCGAACGCGTCGGTGATCACGTTGCCGCCGACAGCCGTGCAAGCGCCCACCGCGAAGGGCAGCAGGAACGTTGCCGTCATAGGTCCTGAGGCGACTCCGCCCGAGTCAAACGCGATAGACGTGAATATATCGGGAACGATGAACGACAGCGCAAGCGCTATCGCGTAGCCCGGGAGTATTATCCACATGAGCGGCAAGCCCGTAAGCACTCTTATCATCGTTAGTCCGATAGACGCCGCTACGCCAATAGAGAGAGTCAGAGAGAGCATCTTGCCCGATATAGCGCCCGAGGTAACGTCCTCGACCTGCTTGGTCAGCACGTGAACGGCGGGCTCGGCGGCTACTATAAAGTAACCCATTATCATACCCAGCGGCACTATCAGCCACTTGAGTGACGAAGACGCGAGCGCGTAGCCGAGATAATTTCCAACAGGCATAAATCCAATGTTGACTCCGGCGAGGAACAGCACAAGTCCGACGTATGTATAAACAACGCCGACGAGTATCTTGCCGAGTCCCTTCGTACCGATGCCGCCGCTGAGCGCGCGGAACACGAGGAAGAATATAACGATAGGTCCTATCGCCATAGCCACCTCATAGGCGTAATGAGGAAGCGCCCCGAGAAACAGCGAGATTATGTCTCTTGAGCTGTTTGAAAGGTCAACGGAGTAGCTTGTGACCTCCATTGCTCCAATGTCGTTGAATATACCGAGCAGCATTACGGCCGCGATAGGTCCGACCGAGCAAAGAGCTACAAGACCGAAGCTGTCGCTCGCTCCGTCGTCCGAACGGATAGAGGCAACACCCACGCCGAGAGCCATTATAAACGGCACGGTCATCGGCCCTGTGGTAACTCCGCCCGAATCAAACGCCACGGCTATGAAATTGTCGGGAACGAATATAGAGAGCGCGAATATGGCCGCGTACAAAATAATAAGCAGATATTTGAGGCTTATCTTGAATAGTATGCGAAGCATAGCGACTATCAGCAATAGTCCGACGCCGAGCGCTACCGACCATATGAGCGTCGCGGACGGTATTGAGGATATCTGGTTCGCGAGCACCTGAAGGTCGGGCTCGGAAACGGTTATCATCGTACCGACAAAAAATGAAACGAATATAACCAGCCAGAGCTTACGAGCCTTTGTCATTTTTGAGCCTACGTACTGTCCCATAGGCGTCATTGCGACCTCCGCTCCGAGTGTGAACAGTCCCATACCGAATATAAGCAAAACAGCGCCCACGAGAAACGCGAGCATCATTTCGGCGGGAACGGGAACGATGGTGCAAAGCAGAAGGAGCACGATACCCGTTACAGGGAGAACAGAGGACAGCGACTCGGATATTTTCGGTCCGAGAATAGTATTGCGAAAAATATTCAAGTCAGTCACCCCCAATTTATCATTTAACACATTATAGCATATATTTGTCAATAAATCAAGGAGGTAAAGTTTTATTTTTATTTGGTCGATGTCGATTGACAACACCCTCTCGGTGTGTTATAATTTTATGTGGAAAGTATAGGACGAGCACCTTTTATCATAACTTTTACTGACACTCTTTTGAAAGGACGGCTTTTAATGGAAAATCTCGGATATTACAACGGAAGATACGACCTTCTTGAAAATATGACCGTTCCGATGAACGACCGCGCCTGCTACTTTGGCGACGGTATCTTTGAGGTCGCGTACTGCCGCAACTATAAAATATACGCGCTTGACGAGCATATTGACAGGCTTTACGACAGCGCCGCTATACTCGGGATAAATATCCCATATACAAAGCTGGAGATGCGCGATATTTTATATGACCTTATCGTTAAGGTCGATTCCCACGAGTAGTATATATATTGGCAGGTCTCCCGCGGAACGCAGATGCGTGACCACGCGCCCGCAAAGGGACTTACAGCCAATCTCTGGGTAATGATACGCCCTATGAGGATAAAGAACACCTATGAGACTATGAAGCTCATATTGCTTGACGACACACGCTTTTTGCACTGCAATATGAAAACGCTCAACTCTATTCCGACAGTGCTCGCCTCGGCAAAGGTCGCGGCGGCGGGCGCTGACGAGGCTGTGCTGCACAGAAACGGACGCGTAACGGAGTGCGCTCACTCAAACGTATCTATACTTAAGGACGGCTGTCTTATCACCGCTCCCGCGGATAATCTGATACTCGCGGGTGTCGCGAGAGCGCATCTTATCGCGATGTGCGAGCGCTTCGGCATACCCGTCAAGCAACAGCCGTACAGCGTAGACGACCTTATGGCTGCCGACGAGGTCATAGTAACGGCGTCCTCTATGCTCTGCCGCCCCGCGGCAAGCATCGACGGAGTGACTGTCGGCGGAAAAGCGCCCGAGCTCTTAAAAAAGCTGCAGGACGCCCTCGTTAAGGACTTTATGGATAAGACGGAAAAATAGTCGCGCATGGGATTTTTTGGGGAAACTTCTTTCAAGAAGTTTCCCCAAAACTCTTTTCAAGAACTTTTAAGGATTTTATTAAAGCGCCAATATTATTGGTGGGTTAAATTATGCCAATAAAAGGGTCGTCGAGAATAATACCCCATACCGATAACGCTCATTTAACGATTTCTTTAATATTAGCACTTTATTTTGCATCGATTTTCTGTAAAGAAGTATACAGTTTAGTTTTCTTTTGCCTACTTTTCTTTTTTCAAAAGAAAAGTAGGGGGAGCTTCTTATGGGAAGCCCCCCTTGAAAAATATTTACTGTATTTTCTCCGTTTTTCCACTGTCCGAGGAACGCATGACGGCATCGAGTATAGCCATCATCTCCACGTTCGCCTCAAGCGTTACCATCGGGAAGACCTTGCCGCTGTTCTTTGCGAGCTGCCAAGGCATATTCTTAAAGCTATCGTCAAGCTCTACGTCGGGTATCTCTATCTCTTTTCCGTAGATGTCGAATGCCTTTACGTCGGGCGCGTTTTCCGCTCCGCCTGTGCAGACTACCACACCGTCCGTGCAGAGCACCTCGGGACCTGAGGGAATGACTGCTCTCGGTGTCGTCCACGTGCCCTCGATGACTGACATCGCGCCGTCCATCTTGACGACTGCCGCAAAGTTGTCCGCTGTATCACCAAAAGGCGTATTCAGCTCCGCTCCGTATGCTATCGCGCTCTGGGCACTATCTCCCATAAGCCATTTTGTGAAGTAGCAGCCGTAGCAGCAGATATCGAGAAATACTCCGCCGCCGTGAGAGGCGCTGTGCCACCACGTCTTGCCTCTTTGCTCGTCGCTCATCTCCTCCGCGTTCGCGGACACTCCTCTGTGTCTTGCGCCCTTGCCGAGAGGACCTGTATGACCGTTGATATATCTCATCTTGATGGGAGTGCCGACAACACCGCTGTCAAGCGCAGCCTTGAGCTTATGCAGATACGGTCTCCACGCAACGGGCCAGTTGACCACAGCTGTGATGCCGTACTTATTCACACTCGCCTGTATTTTTTTCGCCTCTTCAAGGGTCACCGCCATAGGCTTCTCTATACAAACGTTTACGCCTCTCTTGGCGCATTCCTCGACTACCATAGGCTTTTGTACGTTCTCCGTAAGGATAAACGCATAATCGGGCGAGAGCTCGTCAAGCATCTGACAGTAGTCCTCATAGACGTTATCGCAATAATTATCTCTTACGTTCCCGAGATTCCACTCGGGAGTATATCTGTACGCAGGGATGCTATCCACGTCGCTTTTTACGTCAGCAATACCGACAAGCTCGAAATCCGGCTGCTCGGAAAGATACAGCGCGATCTCGTTTACGTGCATATGCGAAAAACCGATAATGACCGCCTTTAACATAATACGATACCTCTCTTATTTTATAAGGTCGTCAGCTCTTACCTCACGGCCGAGCTCCGCAGACTTATAGAAGCACTCGATAGCCTTTGTGACCTCGATGTTCTGATGCTTCTTGACAAGGTACTCCTCCTTGCCCGCGAGAGTGTTGATGATGTTTCTGTACATATATCTGTGCTGCTCGAAGGCAACGCCCTTGTAAGCGCCGTTATCGAACCACTTAAGGTCGCACTCCGACTGATATCTGCCGATATTTTTGTAAAGTCTTTCCTTGTTTACGTGGAGTCCGCCGCGATCTCCGCAGATGACCATATCGAGGTTTGTGGTGGGGAGATTGATCGCCCAAGAGAATCTGAAGTTTACGCTCATTCCGCCCTCAAGACGCATAAAGCCTGTCGCGAAGTCCTCGACGTTGAACTCACGGTAGTCGTACTTTCTGGGTGTAAACGCGCCCGTGTACGCTCCGCTCTCGGCGATGCTGAGAAGTATATCCTCACCCTGATTTGCTATCTTGGTGTAAGCGCTTCCCGAAACAGCCTCTACCTTCTTATCTCCGACTACCCAAAGAAGTGAGTCGATGAGGTGAACGCCGAGGTCGCAGAAAGGACCTCCGAAATTGTGCTCCTTCATATGGAAGTAGCCCCAGGTGGGAACGCCTATTCGTCTTATAAACTCGATATCCGAGAAGTAAACGTCACCGAGCTCGCCCTTATCAACAAGCTCCTTAGACTGCATCATGTAGTTTCTCCAACGCATGCACTGGCAAGTCGGATCGTAGCCATGTCGTTCTGTGAGCCAAGGAGT
>JAZSNX010000018.1:0-4683 GCA_045536665.1 Eubacteriales bacterium | reverse complement strand
CTACCGTTGCGGCACAACGGTCGAGCCCCTTACATCTGACCAGTGGTTCGTTAAGATGAAGCCCCTCGCTGAGCCTGCTATAAAGGCTGTTGAGGACGGCGACATCAACTTTATCCCCGAGAGATTCTCCAAGAACTATTTCAACTGGATGAACAATATTCTTGACTGGTGTATTTCCCGTCAGCTTTGGTGGGGTCACAGAATCCCCGCGTTCTACTGTGACGATTGCGGTGAGATGACTGTCTCCAAGACCGATATCGACGTCTGCCCCAAGTGCGGCGGCAAGGTACATCAGGACAGCGACGTGCTTGACACGTGGTTCTCCTCCGCTCTTTGGCCCTTCTCTACTCTCGGCTGGCCCGATATGACCGAGGACCTGAGGAAGTACTACCCCACGAGCGTGCTTGTAACAGGCTACGACATTATCACCTTCTGGGTATCCCGTATGATATTCTCGGGTCTTGAGCATATGGACGCAAAGCCCTTCAGTACAGTATTTATCCACGGACTTGTTCGTGACGCTCAGGGACGTAAGATGTCCAAGTCTCTCGGCAACGGCATCGACCCGCTTGAGATAATCAAAAACTACGGAGCGGACGCTCTTCGTTACGCGCTCGCTACGGGTAACTCCCCCGGAAACGATATGCGCTTCTCCGATGAGAAGATTGAGGCGGCAAGAAACTTCGCGAACAAGCTTTGGAACGCATCGAGATTTGTTCGTATGAATCTCACTATCGACGAGATAAAGCTCCCCGAGACAGACAAGCTCACCGCTGAGGATAAGTGGATACTCAACGAGTTCAACGCGCTTACCGCTGAGGTAACGTCGGCGCTTGATAAGTACGAGGTCGGAGTTGCTCTGGCTTCCATTTATGAGTTCACCTGGGACGTATTCTGTGACTGGTATATCGAGCTTACCAAGGCGAGACTCAACGACAAGGAGAGCGAGGGCAACAAGGTCGCTCAGAACGTGCTTGGCTACGTGCTGACGGGAACGCTCAAGCTCCTGCACCCCTTTATGCCCTTCATCACAGAGGAGATATATCAGGCTCTGCCTCACACCGACGAGAGCATTATGATAAGCGAGTATCCTAAGTTCGACGACTCCCTCGTGTTCACATCAGACGCGGAGAAGATGAGCAAGGTAATTGCCGCTATCAAGGCTATCCGCGCGAGAAGAAACGAGATGAACGTAGTTCCCTCACGCAAGGCTAAGGTATATATCGCGACAAAGTACACCGACGCTTTCAACGACAGCACAAAGATATTCTTTGAGCGTCTCGCGTCCGCTTCCGACGTTGAGATAGCCGACAGCTTTGAGGGCAAGATAAGCGCGGACGACACTATGCAGATAATCACCGACTCCGCAACCATTCTCCTTCCCCTTTCGGATATTATTGATACCGAAAAGGAAAAGGCAAGACTTGAGAGTGAGCACAAGAAGCTTATCGGTGAGATAGACAGACTTGAAAAGAAGCTTTCAAATCAAGGCTTTGTCGCAAAAGCTCCCGCGGCTGTTGTCGAGGGTGAAAAGGCAAAGCTTGCTAAGTACCGTGAAAACCTTGACGGTGTTATAGCGGCGCTCAATAAGCTGTCTTAAAAACATTAAGCGCTCAGGCGAATTTGCTTGAGCGCTTAATCTTTACAAAACAAAAAGCAGGACAGAGAAATTTCTCTGTCCTGCTTTCTTGGATGCCCTAAAAAGTCTTGCGAAAAGATTTTTCGGGGAGCTCCCTTGGTGACCCGGGGGAGAATCGAACTCCCGTTACCGCCGTGAAAGGGCGGTGTCTTAACCGCTTGACCAACGGGCCAATGGTAGCGGGAATTGGATTTGAACCCATGACCTACCGGGTATGAACCGGTTGCTCTAGCCAACTGAGCTATCCCGCCGCGGACTTGAATATTATATCACAGAAATATTGGCTTGTCAATACTTTTTTTCAAAAAAGTTTCTTTTTTAGCAACTTTTTTGCTTTTTCGTGCGTTTTTTGATCGGCTCAAATTGCCAAACCTCTCATTTCTACTCTTTTTCCAACTCTAATCTCTCAATCAACAGCACACTAAATGCCGTAATCATCAGCGGCGTGAGCAAATATGCTACAAGTGGGGCATATTCGGTTGCCGCAAGCACGGGGGCATAAGCACGCTTTGCAAGGTAAGAAAACAAAAACAAGAGCGCGGCTCCCAAGCTGATTGGTAATTCGATATGTAAGATCATTCGGGAATATTTCCCGAGCGGTCGAGCATTTAAAAATTTCATGGCAACTCCTTTGGTGCATAGGTATTCTTTTTGCATATTTTTTATTCTGTTATCATCATACCACAAAAACGCGCCAAAATCCATGCAAAATGTTTGCCTTTGGAGGGAAGTCTTGCATATTTTGGCAGAGAATATGCACCGCACAAAATTTTTTATGAATATTTTGGCATGCTATGCAGTTATTTCTTCATATTTATAAATAGGCGGTGGGCGATGATGGCAACAAAGCGCCCAAAAGATGTGCAGGTTTGACAAAAAGCTGCTACATTCGTTAAGATTTGCCAAAATTGCGTTCTGTTATAATAATGGTAGGCAATCTTTGCGCCGCAACTTATGAAAGATGAGGGGAATACAATGGAAAAACCAACTCGCAGCAAAACGATCGTTCTTTGCCATGATCACGTCTATTTTGGAGGTATGCAGCTGACCTATCTTTTTTCGGTGCTCCCCAACGAGGGAATGAACCGTTATTTTATCAGCATCTCGCTCGGCGAGGAGACTGTCGAGAGGGAGGTAGGGAGCGATCTTGTACGTGCGCTTGGGGATTATCGGCGCATTCGCGAGGGGTACGTTACGCCCTGCGCGCTTGACGACGTAATGCAAGAATTATATTATATATAAAATATATAAAAAATATTCAAAAACTCTTTACATATCACAAAAAGTGTGCTATACTAAATAGTGAATTTTGGAAAAAAGGAGCGCCCGAGCCGTTGGGCGCATAGGAACAAAGTTATGAAATGTCCGGGTTGTGGTTTTCCGGAAAGCAAGGTAATCGACTCTCGCCCCACCGTTGAGGGCAACAGCATTCGCCGTCGCCGTGAGTGCTTGGAGTGCCAAAAGCGCTTCACCACCTTTGAAATGCTTGAAATGCTGCAAATTTTTGTGATTAAAAAGAGCGGCTCCAAGGAGCTGTTTGATAAGCAAAAGCTCTTGGCAGGCGTTCTCAAGGCAACAGAAAAGCGTCCTGTTGACGCGGTTCTTCTTGTCAACGAGATCGAAGCAGAGCTGCAAAACACCCTGCGTCAGGAGATCACCTCTACCGAGCTCGGCGAGATCGTTATGCGCAAGCTGCGCGAGCGCGACGAGGTTGCTTACGTGCGCTTTGCATCGGTTTACCGCGAGTTCAAGGACATCGACTCCTTCCTTGAGGAGCTTAAGGTTCTCAAAGAGGCAACAGAGACCAACGACTAATATATAAGGAAAGAAAGAATAGCGGTCAAAATGCCGTTATTCTTCTTTTTTTGTCATTTTTCACAAAAAACGCAAAAAAATTTTTATTTATGGCGCGTGAGCAAATGATATGAAAAAGTGAGAAAAAACGAGAAAAAAAGAGATTGTATAATGCTAAATTAAAAAATCAAAAAAAGTTTTCAAAAAGGGGTTGACAAGCGTTTCTGTTTATGTTATAATATGCGAGCATGAAAAAATTTCTATTAATTTTGTTGGAGGAAACCTACAATGTCTACATTTATGCAAAAGAAAGAAAATGTAGTTCGCAAGTGGTACATTCTGGACGCAGCAGGCAAGCCCATGGGTAAGACCGCTGTTGCAGCTGCAGACCTTCTGCGCGGCAAAAACGCTCCCGAATTCACCCCTCACGTGGACTGCGGCAACTTCGTTATCGTTATCAACGCGGATAAGGCAGTGCTGACCGGTAAGAAGATGGAGCAGAAGGTTTACTACCACCACTCCGGCTACATTGGCGGTATGAAGGCTGTTCAGGCTAAGACTCTCATGGCTACCAAGCCCGAGAAGGTCGTTGAGCTTGCAGTAAAGGGAATGCTTCCCAAGAACACCCTCGGAGCAAATGCGTTCACCCGTCTGAAGGTTTACGCCGGCGACGCTCATAAGCATCAGGCTCAGAAGCCCGAAGCTTACGAGTTTTGATTGAGAGAAAGGAAGGACACAACAGATGTATACTAGTGCAAAGCCCTATTTCTACGGCACCGGCAGAAGAAAGAAGTCTGTAGCTCGCGTTCGCATCGTTCCGGGCACGGGTGCTATCACCATCAACAAGCGTGACATTGATGAGTACTTCGGTCTCGAGACTCTGAAGCTCATCGTTAACCAGCCCTTCGGCGTTACCGGTACCGAGGGCAAGTTCGATATTATCGCTCTCGTTAACGGCGGCGGTATCTCCGGTCAGGCAGGCGCGATCCGCCACGGTCTCGCTCGTGCGCTCGTCGCAGCAGACGCTGAGAACAGACCTGCTCTGAAGGCAGCAGGACTTCTGACTCGTGACCCTCGTATGAAGGAGAGAAAGAAGTACGGACTCAAGGCAGCTCGCCGTGCACCCCAGTTCTCCAAGAGATAATTTCGACCTTTGGTCGAAACTTGCAAAAAATGCTCCGCATCTGCGGGGCATTTTTTGTTATCTCTTGGAGAACAGTTATGATTGCCCTTGCGGGCAAGTTATGAGC
>JAZSNX010000138.1:0-2622 GCA_045536665.1 Eubacteriales bacterium | reverse complement strand
CCGCTTGGCCTCCGACTTCCGTCAAAATCAAGAGGCTGTGTCTTTGCGAGCAGCTTGCCGTTTTCAAATATCAGCGACTGACCGCCATAAACTCCGTCCGTCGTGCTCTCGCCCTCGCCAGCGCCCGCTTGGATATATGCGCACGTGCTTCTTGCCGAGAATGCGCCAAGCAGACTCTCGCGGTAAACATCGCCGCCAACAGTCTCCATAGCGGCGTATGGGTTGACAATGAGCGTCGCTCCTGCCTGTGTCGCAAGCAAAGCGGGGGAAACGGGAGCGAATGCCGCGTCTCCTATCTCAACGCCGATTCTGAGTGTGGGTAGCGAAGAGCAGGTGAAAACCTGATACGCGCCAAAGCTTGTCGTGTATCCGCCTATCTTTACTGTGAGCGTCTCGTCCGTGGGATATGAGAAGTGTCTCATATCAGACGAGGTCAGCACCGACTTCGGTACAACTCCGAGTATACGACCTTTTTGACAAATTGCGGCACAATTGTAAAGTTTATCATTGACAACGAGCGGAAAACCTATTATAATAATAGTATCGGAGTTCTTGGTGTTATCAACGATCCCGCACACCGCTCTCTCGGCGCACGCGAGCAGAGTGTCCGAATAAAGCAGATCACCGCAGCTTGCTCCGGTAACGCACAGCTCGGGAAAAACGACGATGCGCGCTCCCTTAGTCTCAGCCTTGCGGACAAGCTCGAGGATCTCCGAAATATTATCGTCGCAGGCGGCAACGCTCACCTTGGGAGACACCGCGGCGACCTTGATAAATCCGTGTTTCATATCGGGTTATCCTTTCAAAATGAATAACGTTATAGAATTATTATACATTTTTATTCGCTAAATTACAATACTTATTTGAAAACTTTTTAAAAACTTCAAAAAACGGAGGCAAAAATGAAGTACTTTAAAAGAAATCTCACAATGCTTTGTGACTATTACGAGCTAACGATGAGCAACGGCTATTTCAATAGCGGAATGAAGGACAAGAAGGTTTATTTCGACGTATTCTACCGTGACAACCCCGATAACGGCGGCTTTGCTATCGCGGCGGGGCTTGAGCAGATCGTCGAATATATAAACGATCTTCGATTTGATGACGAGGACATCGAGTACCTGAGAGGTAAAAACTGCTTCTCAGAGGACTTTCTTGAGTATTTGAAGAGCTTTAAATTTACGGGTGACATCTGGGCTATCCCCGAGGGAACAGTCGTTTTCCCAGGCGAGCCGCTTATGACAGTACGCGCTCCCGTTATTGAGGCGCAGTTCATAGAGACCTACGTTCTTATGATGATAAACCATCAGTCTCTTATCGCCACCAAGGCGGCGAGAATAACGAGAGCCGCGAAGGGAAGAGCGGTAAGTGAGTTCGGCTCACGCCGCGCTCAGGGAGCTGACGCGGCGATACTCGGCGCGAGAGCGGCGTATATCGGCGGTGTCAATTCCACGGCGTGCGCTATCGCTGATGAGGCATACGGAGTTCCCGCGGGCGGAACTATGGCGCACTCCTGGGTGCAGATGTTCGATAGCGAATATGAGGCGTTCAAGACCTATTGCGAGATATATCCTAAGAGCCCGACCTTACTTATAGACACCTTCAATGTTATTGAGAGCGGTGTGCCCAACGCTATCCGCGTATTTAAGGAGATGGGGATCACCAAGTGCGCGGTGCGTCTTGATTCCGGCGATATCACCTATCTTACCAAGAAGATACGAAAGATGCTTGACGAGGCGGGATTGACAGAGTGTCGCATAGTTGTTTCCAATTCTCTTGATGAATACATTATCCGTGAGCTTATCCGTCAGGGCGCTGAGGTCGATGCCTTTGGTGTTGGCGAGCGACTTATCACCGCAAAGAGCGATCCTGTTTTCGGCGGTGTTTATAAGGTCTGCGCTATCGAGAACGACGACGGCACTATTATTCCCAAGATAAAGATAAGCGAGAACGTAGGTAAGATAACCACGCCTCACTTCAAGAAGATATACAGACTTCGCGGCAGAGACACGGGTAAGGCTGAGGCAGACCTGCTGTGCGTTTACGATGAGGTCGTAGACGATACAAAGCCTCTTGAGATATTCGACCCTCAGCATACGTGGAAGAGAAAGACGCTTGAAAACTTCACGGCAACCGAGCTGCTCGTTCCTATATTTAAAGACGGAGAGCAGGTCTACAAGCTGCCCTCAATAGAGGATATCCGCAGCCACTGCAAGGAGGAGATAGAGGGAATGTGGGATGAGGTCCGCCGCTTCACCAATCCTCATAACTACTACGTTGACCTTTCCGAGAAGCTTTGGCAGATAAAGCACGATATGATAGCGGAGTTCAGAAACAAAAAATAAGATCAGAAAGATCAAAAGAGCTGTTCACATTTGTGAGCAGCTCTTTTAATTATATTTTCTTACACATCAAAGTACTCTATAAACACTTGAAAGCTTATTTCCAAGCTTATCTGAAAGAGCGGCGACCTCAGCCTCGCTCATCGCTTCGTCGGTAACGAGTGCCGTAAGCTTGTCAGTCGAGCCTATCTTACCCTCGGGAAGTCCCGCGGGTACGTCCGCGCCCTCAAAAATAAACATTCTCTTGCAAGTGTAAGAGGAGAAGTCGCAAACGTCTCTT
>JAZSNX010000228.1:0-4677 GCA_045536665.1 Eubacteriales bacterium | reverse complement strand
ACCGTACCCGATGAGGATCAGTCAGGCCCATATGGGTTTAAGATAGCTAAGACTGCTCCCACAGAAGACGCACCTACGATCGACAGCCTCAAGCTGGTGCTCACGCTTGAGGGCTGTTCGTTCAACGCAAATGTTCCCGTTGTGGATAATCCCTTCCTTGAGGGAAGTGTAGCGGCTACGAACTGCACAGCAAACGGCTCTGCGCTCACACTTTCTCACACATATTCCGCGCCTACTCCCGTAGCTCCTGATCTGGGAATTGAAGACGAGGGTGGCGACGACATAGGTGACGATACGGGTGATACCAATACAGGTGACACAAATACCGGTGACACAAACACAGGTGATAGCACAACGACCACTCCCACTGATACCACTGCTCCCGCAGCTGAGGAGAAGAAGGGCTGTGGCGGTGCGATAGGCGTTGGCGCAGTTGCAGTTCTTGCGGTTGCAGGACTTGCTTGCGGTATCGTTTCCAAGAAGCGCGAGGACTGATTTCTAAGAAAATAAGTCTTAGTCTTAATAACAAATAAACATTTGCCGCCCGTGGCTCTCCACGGGCGGCTTCTGTTATATCCTGAAAACCATCAGCAGCTGGCGGTCATGACTTAAACACACCGAAATATCCTAATTTGACGAATGTCTTAGTGTTGGCTGAACGCTATACCGTCAGCAAAAGGCTCTCATTATCTACGCTAAAGGTAAGAGGGCGGCTTTTTTGCAGAGTGCCGTTTAGTATATCAAGCGATATTTTGTCCTCTATCTCCTTTGATACTATCCTTCTAACGTTTCTCGCGCCGCCTCCGTCCTTTATCGCCTTATGCGCTATCATTTGCGCGACGGAGCTCTCAAAGGATATCTCAAAGCCTAAGGACAGCGCGCGGCGCGCTACGTCGTCAAGCATTTTTTCCGCGATCGTCCCAATAGAGTCAGGAGTCAGGTCGTTGAAAACTATAACCTCATCTATTCTTGAAAGCAGCTCAGGCTTGAAAGTCCGCTTGGCGGCATCTCTTATTTGCGCTTTTCTTTCGCTCTCCGAGCTGTCGGTATTTCCGAAGCCTGTTTTGCGAGACAAGCCCGACGTCCCCGCATTAGAGGTCATAATTATGACCGTGTTGCTGAAGCTGACGGCGCGACCCTGCGAATCGGTGAGCCTGCCATCCTCAAGTATCTGAAGTAAGATGTCAAACACGTCCTCGTGCGCCTTCTCGATCTCGTCGAAGAGCACGACAGAATACGGCCGTCTGCGGACCTTCTCGGTCAGCTGTCCACCCTCACCGTAGCCGACGTAGCCGGGTGGTGAGCCGATGAGCCTTGAAACGCTGTGCTTTTCCATAAACTCGGACATATCAAATCGCAATAGAGCAGACTTGCTTCCGAGCAGCTCCTCGGCAACAGCCGTCGCGAGAGCGCTCTTTCCGACTCCCGTGCTTCCGAGAAACAAAAACGAGCCCGTCGGTCGCTCAGGCTCACGCAGACCTACGCGCCCCCGTCTTATAGCGCTTGCCACGGCGCTTATAGCCTCGCTTTGTCCTATGATACGCTCCTCAAGCCGCTTTTCCATATCAAGCAAGGCACAGCCCTCACCCTCAAGCAGTCTCCCCGTGGGAATACCCGTTTGCTCCTCTAAAACAAGAGCTATATGGGTATCAAGTAGAACGATATCCTCAACTCCTATGCGCTTTTTTAGCGAGCGCTCGGTGTCTCTCAGCTGAGCCGCCTTGTCGAAATCCTGCCTAAGAACGTATTCCTCTCTTTGAGCGCGCACGTCGCAAAGCTCGCTTTTGAGAGCCGCTATCTCATTGCGGCGCGCGTCACGCTCAATGCACAGCTTTGCCGCGGCTTCGTCGATAAGGTCTATTGCCTTATCAGGCAAAAAACGGTCGCTAATATATCGCTCGGACAGCACGGCGGCGCTGCGAAGCGCGGCATCGCTTATCCTCAGACGGTGGTGCGCCTCGTATTTCGGGCGCAAGCCCTCAAGTATGCTCACGGTCTGCTCAATACTCGGTTGCTCGATATTGACCGACTGAAATCTGCGCTCAAGAGCGCTGTCGGTCTCAACGTATCTTTTGTATTCGCTCACCGTGGTAGCGCCGATAAGACGAATACCTCCCCTCGCAAGCGCGGGCTTGAGGATATTTGCGGCGTCTACCGCACCTTCGGCAGCGCCCGCACCGACTATTACGTGCATCTCGTCGATAAAAAGAATAGTGTCCTTGCGTCCTTGGACCTCTTTCATAACGCTCTTGAGTCTGTCCTCAAACTCGCCCCTATACTTAGCGCCTGCTATCATTGACGGAATATCAAGGCAGAGTATGCGCTTTCCCTCAAGACAGGGAGGGACGTTCTTGTCGGCTATGCGCTTGGCAAGCCCCTCGACGACCGCTGTCTTTCCAACCCCCGGCTCACCTATGAGACAGGGGTTGTTTTTTGTTCTTCTTGAGAGTATCTGAATGAGTCGCTCGGTCTCTTTTTCTCTGCCTATGGTCGGGTCGAGCTTGCCTGATGCCGCAAGCTCGGTGAGGTCTACCGAATACTGTGAGAGCGCCGCTGAGCCTTTTAGCTTCTTTTCCTGAGGCTCAGAGGCAGACTTATCCGCGTTCTCTTTTTTTGCGTTTGTAAAGCTGCTTTGATGTGTCGAGAGATCCTCAAGAAGCAACGATATAGGAACACCCGAGCCCTCTATTATCGCCGCTCCCGTGGACGACGGCTCTTCAAGCAGAGCCGAGAGCAGGTGTTCTGTGCCTATATAGCTGCACCCCCGCTTTTTCGCGATATCCGCGGATGCCTCTATAACTTTTTTTGCCTTCGGTGTCAGGCTGTCGCTTGGTGGTACACTTCGCTCTCCCTCACCGGACAGGCGAAGTATGCTCGACCGTATGACAGTAGCTCCCAAGCCTCGGGCGAAAAGTGTCCGCGCGGCAATGCTGTCCTTTTCAAGCGCGAGACCGAGCAGCAGATGCTCCGTTCCGATATAGGCGTGCCCCATAAGCCCCGCCTCGTCAGCCGCTCTCTCAAGAGCCTTTTGTGCCTTTTGCGTGAATTTGTTCTGCATAATAACCTACTTTGCTTTTATTTGTCGTATGATTATTTGCCCAAAATACGGAGATTTATTACACGGGCGGCAAAATTACTGACCGTTTTGTCCAAGATTTGTGTATTCTCTGACGATTCGGTCATATGTGGCGGCATCAACTCTACCCGTTTCGGGCAACAGATTTATGCGCTGAAAGTCTCTTATCGCCGCTTCGGTCGCCGAGTCGTAAACTCCGCTTTCGGTGACGTTCTCAAAAATGTCGTAGGCAATTCTCAATTCAAGCAGTAAAAGCTGAACTATGTTGACGAGCAGCCACGCCTCACCTGAGGAGAGCTCGTAGCCGCGCGGAGTGTCGGGGAAAAAGTATAGCCCTCTTGTGTTGCGTTTGGACTCGATGCTTTTTTGGTATGCGGCAAAAAGCGCGTCCCAAGTCGCTTTATCGGCAATTCCCGTCGGCTCAAGCCCTACGCTTTTTTGGAACTCTATAAGCGCGTCTCTTGTTGCTCGGTCAAAAATACCGTCTAAGGGTACGGGATTTGCGCCGAGACTGTCATAGGAAAGCTCACGCAGATATTTTTGCAGATTTCTTATAGCCTGTTCTTCATTGATCTGTGCCATAGATTCTCCTTTCGTCACGCGCCTACGTCATAGCCTGGGAACTGACCCTCATTAAGTCTTGCTCCATTGTATAGGTCGCTGTAAAGATCTGTTATAGCGTCCCATGTGGGGGCGGCTACCGTTCCCGACTGCTCAATGCCGAAGAAGCCTTGCAGGGCAAGGACGGCATTCTCGGTCTGCGTGCCGAAATACCCCGTTACGCCTGTTGAGGGTATCTCGGGAATAAAGTTAGCAATGTAATTGATGTATTCCTGCAGAACTCTTACCGTCTCACTCTCAGAGCCGAGCCTCAATGGAATGCCCGGATAGGGAAGCACGTTACCCTCAATATACCTAAAGGGAATGGTCTCGATAAAGCCGAGGTAGGTGCGGTACATTACGTCCCACGTTGCAAAATCCACAGCTCCCGTTATCGGAAGATCAAAGGCGCGCTGAAAGCTTCGCACCGCGTTTGCCGTTGCCTCGCCGTAGATGCCGTCTACGGTGACGGGCGGTATGGTATCGTAAAACTCGGCAAGGTAGGCGAGCAGATACTGCACGTTGTTGACCTCTGAGCCGCTGTCGCCGATATTGAGCTCCCGCTCAAACTGCTGTGTTACCTCGTCAAGGCGAATGCCCTCTGAGTCAAGCTCGTTAAGACGCTTTACCGCGTTGTATATGAGCTGTATCCTATACCACGTCGCCGGACCTACCACGCCGTCCGGCGTGAGCGAAAATATTTCCTGAAAGCGTCGGACGCTCGCCTCGGTATCAAAGGAGAACACACCGTCGGGGATAGCTATCTTCGGAATTGAGGGGTAGTTGTCGGAGATACGGTTGAGGCGTATCTGTATGCTTCTTACCTCATCAGACGCGCTTCCAAGGCGAAGCGGTATGTCGGGGGCGCTTGTGTCTATGCTCGCGACAGGCGTGTTAGTGACGATAGAGATGTCGTCACCGTAGTAATATTGAAGTATCTCGTATGGCGTAAGTCCTTGGTTCGCGAGCTCAACTGTCCCCCATTGGAAGTCGGAGGCCAA
>JAZSNX010000028.1:0-4607 GCA_045536665.1 Eubacteriales bacterium | reverse complement strand
CGGTATGGTTATCCGAGGGATAGAGGACCTTGGAGATGATCTCCGCGTTCGTGCTTTCCTCTACTGCCTTTGCGTACTGACCCTGTGTGAAGAGGCCCATATTGAAGTTGTTGATATCTCTTGCCTTCCAAAGACGGAGCTGGCTGACAGCACTGCTGTCTGCGCCCGATATCATCATGTCATACGGAACTGCCTCGATCTCCTCACAGTTCTCGTAAAGTATCTCGCAGTGACCGTCCTTCCAGTTCTCCTTGATGTGACCGCCCATTTTTACCTTATATATTCTGTCTGTTTTTGGTATGAGTTATACCTCGCCTCCGGGAAGCCAGATATCGGGAAGCTCGACCTGCATTCCGTCGACTATCATCTGCTTGAAGAAGCCGTACTCGTAGCAGATAGAAAATCCTGTCGCGGGGTAGTCAAGAGAGGACAAAGAGTCCATAAAGCAAGCCGCAAGTCTTCCAAGTCCGCCGTTTCCAAGTCCTGCGTCGGGCTCGCACTCATAGATATCCTCGAGTGTAAATCCGAAGTCCTTAAGCGCGGACTCGTACTCATTAACAAGTCCGAGATTGCAAATACCCGTCTTGAGAGAACGACCGAGCAAAAATTCCATACACATATAGTATACTCTCTTTGCTCCCTTTTCGTTGACCTCGTGCTTGAAGTCTCCTCTCTTCTCTGTGAGGATATCCTTTACGGTCATCGCGACTGCCTTATACATCTGGTCACGAGTTGCCTCCGCGGGATTGCAGCCGAAGTATCTTGAGAGCTTCGCCTCAATATTTTGTTTTACCTGATTGTGTGCCATTGGTATAGTGTTTCCTTTCGATAATTGCCTTAACTGTAAATAAAAACTCTGTCGCGAAAAATTATTTACTTTGTTTTATTTTTCTTTGTTTTATATTTTATATTTGTTATTTTTTCTTTGTTTTCTTTTGCTTACTTTTCTTTTTCAAAAGAAAAGTAAGTTATACATATCGATGTATTTTGTTGCCGAGCTCTTCCAGGAGAAATCAGTACGCATTATCTTGCCGATAAGCTTGACTCTCTTCGTCTCGTCGAGCCAAAGCTCGATCGCCGCCTGAGTTCTCTCCATAAGCTCATAGGAGCTGTAATTAGCGAAGGTAAAGCCGTTACCCATTATCTTGCCGTCCTTCTCCCAGTATCCCTTGATGGAGTCGTAAAGTCCGCCTGTTTCTCTTGTTACGGGAATAACACCGTATCTCGAGGCTATCATCTGTGACAGACCGCAGGGCTCGCTCTTAGAGGGCATCATAAAGATATCGGATGCCGCGTATATACGCTTAGCGAGGTCTCTGTCATAAGTGAGAAGCGCTCTTACCTTATTGGGATAGTTGTTCTCGAGATCAGCGAAGAACTTCTCATAAGAGGTCTCTCCCTTACCAAGAATGACAAGCTGACAGTCGCTCTCCTGCATAAGCGTGTATACCATCTCGGAGATGATGTCCATTCCCTTATGCGCCGCGAGTCTTGAGACTATGGAGATAAGCGGAACGTCCGATCTTTCGGGAAGTCCGATCTCTTTCTGGAGAGCCGCCTTGTTCTCGTACTTGCCGCCAAGCGAGCGCCAAGTAAAGGTCTTTGCTATCTTGTCGTCCTTTGCGGGGTTGTAATACACGTAATCGATACCATTCAGTATTCCGCAAAGCTTATTTGCGTTTGCGTTGAGTATCGCGCTGAGTCCGTGTGAATGCTCCGCTCCTTTTATCTCGTCCGCGTATCTCGGGCTTACCGTGGTCACCTTATCCGCGCATACTATCGCACCCTTCATAAGGTTGATGCATCCGTCGTATTCAACGATATCGTGCCACCAGTCAAGCTCAAAGAGGTCGGACAGTATCGAAAGGTCGTATTTGCCCTGATACTCAATATTGTGTATTGTAAATACCGTCTTTATGCCCGAATAACGCGGACGCTGACTGTACTTACACTTGAGATAGATAACGCTGAGCGCAGACTGCCAATCGTGCGCGTGAACGACATCGGGAAAATAATCTATTTTCTCAAGCATCTCGATAGCCGCCTTTGAGAAAAACGCAAAGCGCTCACCGTCATCAAAGCTTCCGTAAAGCGCGTCACGGTTGAAGTAAAACTCGTTATCTATGAAATAATAAGTAACTCCGTCCTTTTTAAGGCTCTTGACACCGCAATATACACTTCTCCATGAAAGTCCGACAGTAAATTCTGCCTCTGTCGTCATCATTGCTCTGTAGGTATCGTTTACCGAGCGGTAGAGTGGCATTACCACACGAACGTCGACCTCACCTTCACCTGCCTCGGATATAGCTGTGGGAAGTGAGCCGAGAACGTCGCCAAGACCACCTGTTGCCGCAAAGGGCATAGCCTCTGAGCCTATAAATAATATCTTTTTCATTGATCTACACCTTTCTGCTTTACTTCGCTTGGGGAGCAAAGCTCTGCTCTGCTCCCCAAGCGATATGAATTAATGTCAAATCACTTAATACGTATTATACCTTATACCATTGCTCCCTTAGGGATAAAGAAGGGCATCGTGTTGTGTCCCGAAAGCGTTCTGCCGTCGCATATCACGGCGTTCTTATCGGTAATGACACAGTTGAGCGATACGTTATTGCCCGTAAAGGTATCCTGAAGCAGAACGCAGTTCTTTACTACCGTTCCCTTACCTATCTTGACACCTCTGAACAGTATGCAGTTCTCTACCGTTCCCTCTATAACGCAACCGTCCGCGACGTAAGAGTTGATCACCTTTGCGCCGGACGCGTATCTCGTAGGAGCGGAGTTACGGAGCTTTGTGTATACAGGTCTCTGAGGCGCGTTGAACAGGTCGTTACGAACGCCCGCATCAAGAAGCTTCATCGAGCTTGCGAAGTAACCCTCAAGAGAGCTGATATGAATGAACGTTCCCTCATAGAGGTAGCGGAATATTCTTGCTCTGCCAAGTCTGCGAGCTACGATATCCTTGAAGAAGTGACGGTAGCCGTGCGCCACCGCGTCACGTATTGCCGCCAAGAGGAACATTCTGTTAACCACCATTATGTTGGTGCTTATCTCGTCAGAGCTTACTCCGTCGATATAAGCGGAAGCCTCAAGGACCGCGCCGTTTTGATCTGCTCTTATCGCGGTTGCGTCCTTAATGCCGAGGTCGTCTCCAAGCTTTCTTGTTACGATAGTGATATCAGCATTGTTATCAATATGTGCCGAGATAACGTCCGACAGGTCGATATTGCATATGCCGTCGCAATCGGAAAGCACGATATAATCCTCGTTGCAGCGGGAGATGAAGTTTGTAACTCCCATCAGTGCCTCAAGTCTTGTGGTATAAAGCTTTGAGCCCGAGTTCTCGTATGCGGTGATAAACGGAGGAAGTATCTTGATACCGCCTGAGCGACGTGCCAAATCCCAGTCCTTACCTGTGCCGATGTGGTCCATAAGCGACTGATAGTTGTTATGAGTGATGATACCTATCTTTGTAATACCCGAGTTTACCATGTTGGAAAGCGGGAAGTCGATGAGGCGGTAACGACAACCGAAGGGTATGGACGCCATCGTTCTCATTGTTGTGAATTCGGGGATAGCCGAGTCGTGAATATTGGAAAATATAAGTCCTGCTACTGCCATCTTACTTACCCTCCTTGTTTAGATCTGTTGCTTTTGAGATCATTGCGCCCTCTGCGACTACCGTTCCCTCGGGAACTTTGATGTTAGCGCCGACAACCGTGATTTCCTTTGCGCTCTCCTTAGGTGCGCCTATAACGCAATCCTTTCCGATAACGGTATTTCCGTCGATTATAGAAAAGCTTACGCGAGCTCCGCTCTCTATTACAACGT
The DNA here is from genome assembly GCA_045536665.1 of Eubacteriales bacterium. Lineage (GTDB taxonomy): Bacteria > Bacillota > Clostridia > Oscillospirales > CAG-272 > HGM12713. Next base: position 776 of record JAZSNX010000028.1, on the reverse strand, counting down.
CGTCAAGTATGACCGCGTCGACAACCTCCGCGCCCTCCATGACCTTGACGCCCGCGCCAAGAACGCTGTTGCGTACAGTTCCGTATATCTCACAGCCGTCTGTCAAGGAGCTGTTCTCAATAAGAGCGTCCTTGCCTACGTACTGCGGCGCGTGAGCCGAGTGTCTTGAATATATTCTCCACTCCTCATCGCTAAGGTCAAGAGCGGGTACGTCACCAAGAAGGTCCATATTTGTTTCCCAAAGAGACGCGATCGTTCCAACGTCCTTCCAATAGCCTGAGAAGAGATACGCCATAAGCTTCTCTCCCGCTCCAAGCATATTGGGGATAATGTTCTTACCAAAGTCGTTAGAGCTCGTGGGGTCCTCAGCATCCTCGCACAAATACTTCTCGAGCACAGTCTTTGTGAATATGTATATTCCCATAGACGCGAGCGTGCTGTCGGGCACTTTAGGCTTTTCGGTAAACTTGAATATCTTACCGTCGGCGTCAGCGCTCATAATACCGAAGCGGCTTGCTTCCTCGCGCGGTACGTCGATGACCGCGATGGTACAGTCCGCCTCCGTCTTCTTGTGGAAGTCGAGCATCTTAGCGTAGTCCATCTTGTAGATATGGTCACCCGAAAGTATGATAACGTATTCGGGATCGTATCTGTTGATAAACTGAAGATTCTGATAGATAGCGTTTGCCGTTCCCTTATACCAGTCAGCTCCGTTCTTTCCCTGATAGGGCGGGAGTATCTGCACTCCGCCGAATGCCCTGTCAAGATCCCAAGGC
>JAZSNX010000215.1:0-6809 GCA_045536665.1 Eubacteriales bacterium | reverse complement strand
GCAGGTGTCATCTTCGCCGATAAGGAAAAAGCCGCACGTCAGGCTCTCGAAATGGCCCTCCAGCGCGGCGGAGATCAGGTAGTCGTCAAGAACGAGACAGGCACGTTCTTCTTCGGCGGACGCACAAAGAGCCAGCAAAAGCGCTCGGGCGGTCACTCGAAGATAATCGCGACCAGACTGTGCTCTATGATATCGAACGCCACAAACGTACTCGTTATGGGACACAGCAACCCCGACTTTGACTCGATAGGCGCTTGCGTAGGTATCGCAACGCTTGCTATGCATCTCGGAGTCGACGTAAAGATAGTCACAAACCTTGAGAACGAAAACTTCAAGGCTTGCACCGAGAGACTTACACAGCTTGCGGATTATAAGGACGTATTCGTCGACGAGACTGTCGGTCTTGCGGAAAGCCAGAACGGAACTCTGCTTGTCGTAGTTGACGCAAATAACTTCAAGATACTCGAAAGTCCCGATATCGCGGCTAATTCCTTTAAGACCGCGGTCATCGACCACCATATCAAAAAGCAGGAGTTCGAGCACGAGCCTCAGCTTGTCTATATCGACCCCTCGGCTTCGTCAGCCTGCGAGCTCATAAGCGAGATGCTTGAGTTCACTCTTCCCGTGGGAACTCTCAAAAAGGAAGAGGCTAACGTTATAATGGCGGGAATCATGGTAGATACTCAGAACTTCACACGTACTGTCGGAACACGTACGTTTGCCGCCGCGCTCTATCTCAGAGGCGCGGGCGCAAGTCCCGAATACGCGCGTACCTTCTTCGAGCAGGATTTCGCGGACTATCACTCAGAAGCAATATTCAGCACCAACGCGGAGATATTCAACGACCAGATAGCTATAACCGTAAGCGAAGGCACAGGCTCGGGCGGCGACAGAGTCGCCGCGGCTAAGGCGGCAGACAAGCTTCTCTCCGTAAAGAACGTAAACGCGGCATTCGCGCTCGTGCTTATCGGTAACACCGTCCACATTTCGGGACGCTCTAACGGAACGATAAACGTACAGCTCATACTCGAAAAGATAGGCGGCGGCGGTCACTTCGACGTTGCGGGAGCGGCGATAGCCGACAGCGAGCTCGGTGAGGCAAAGGCACGTCTTATGATAGCCATAGACGAATATTTCAAGGATATAAGCGCATCACAAAAATAAGTAACCAAGCAAAAGGAGACACATCAATGAAAGTAATCTTAACTCAGGACGTAAAGGGTCAAGGAAAAAAGGACCAGATCATAGACGTATCGGACGGCTACGCGAGAAACTTCCTGCTTCCCAAGAAGCTGGCTATTCCCGCGGACGCGTCCGCGCTTAACGACGTAAAAAACAAGGAAGCGGCAAAGCAGCACAAGCTTGACGTTGAGAAAAAGCAAGCCGAGGATATCGCGGAGAAGCTCAAATCCATAACAGTTAAATTTGAGTATGCCGCAGGCCCTGACAAGAGACTTTACGGCTCAGTGACATCAAAGGATATTGCCGATGCTCTCAAGAAAGACCACGGAATAGACATCGACAAGCGCAAGATAACGCTCAAGGAGAACATCAAATCCTTCGGTAACTTCACTGCGGACGTCAAGCTCTTTACTGACGTTTCGGGAAAGATCAATATCCTCGTTACCTCAAAGGGTTAAGTACCCGACACCTTTAAGTCCATATCAAGAAAGGAAAAAGTGTTATGAACGACGAGCTTCTTAAAAAGCTTCCATTTTCACTCGTGACAGAGCAGTCCTTGCTTGGCTCTATCATTATCGCTCCCGATACGCTTGATGACGTAGTGCAGATAATTGACGCAAACGATTTTTATATCACCGAGCATAAGGAGATATTCGGCACTGTAAAGGAGCTGTTTGCCAGCAATAAGGACATCGATTTTGTCACTCTCGTTGACGCGCTCGTAAAAAAAGGCGTTTACAACGAGGCGTCGGCAAGCGACTATATAACACAGCTCGTACACAAGGGAAATAACGCGCTCAACGTAAAGGATTACGCCAAGATAATCAAGGATAAGAGCCTTTTGCGAAAGCTTATTGAGGTCTGCGATGAGGTGACCGATAAGGCGTATAGCGAGGAGGGCGACGCGGAGAGCCTTGTCAACTATGCGGAAAGCCTTGTGTTTGACATAGCTCAAGGGCGCGACACCAAGAACTTCAAAAAAATCGGAGACGTTTTACAGGACGTGCTCAAAAACCTCCATAAGATGTTTGAGGAGGGCGAGACCGCTCAAGGAACAAAAACAGGATTTTCGGGCGTTGACCGAGTGCTTGCCGGTATGGGAAACTCCGACCTTATACTCGTGGGAGCACGTCCGGGTATGGGTAAGACCTCGTTTGCGCTCAACATAGCAACCAACGTAGCTGTTCAAAGCAAAAAAACAGTATGCATATTCTCTCTCGAGATGTCCGCCGAGCAGCTGGTAACAAGAGTTATATCCAGTGAGGCGATGATAGACAGCAATAGCCTAAGAACGGGCAAGATCGACACCAAGCAATGGAACGAGATAGCTAAGACTGCCGCAAAGCTTGCTGGCTCTAATATACTTATCGACGACTCCACAGGCGTTACAGTCACTAAGATGAAGGGTAAGCTCAGACGTATCAAGGACCTTGGTCTTGTCGTCGTCGACTACCTCGGTCTTATGCAGAGCGATAAGAAGATCGATAACAGAGTAAACGAGGTAGCCGAGATATCCAGAAACCTCAAGATAATGGCTAAGGAGCTCAACGTTCCCGTTATATGCTGCGCTCAGCTTTCCCGTGGACCTGAGTCGAGAACCGACAAGCGTCCTATGCTTTCCGACCTTCGTGATTCGGGAGCTATCGAGCAGGACGCTGACGTTGTAATCTTCCTTTATAAGGACGACTATTACAGCAAGCCTGACGCTGCCTCTGAGGAAGGAAGCATTGCCGAGGTCATCATAGCGAAAAACCGTCACGGCGCTGTAAAGACGGTCAAGATGGGCTGGATAGGTCAGTATACAAAGTTCCGTACGATAGCGACGGATATGGAAGAATAATAATTATGACGGATACACAAAAAGATCTCCTGCCAAAGAGCTTCGCTTCACCCCACGAGCTTTCGGGAACAGACGAGAGTACTCCCGTGCTCGCGGCATTCTCGGGCGGCTCAGACTCGTCCGCTCTATTGCTTATGCTTTGCGAGTACGCTAAAAAAAGCGGAACGAGGATATACGCCGCTCACGTAAATCATATGCTGAGAGGTAAAGAGGCTGACAGAGACGAGGCATTTTGCAGAGAGACGGCAAAGCGTCTTGGAGTAGAGCTGTTCGTTTGCAGGCGTGACGTAAGAGCGTACGCCGAGCAGAGCGGAAAAAGCATTGAGACCGCAGCAAGAGACGTGCGCTACGAGTTTTTTGAGAAGGTGATGCGCGAGCACTCCATTCCGCTTCTCGCCACGGCGCATAACGCGAATGACAATCTTGAGACTATGCTGTTCAATATGGTCAGAGGCTGCGGACTGGACGGTATGTGCGGTATTCCCGAGACGAGATCTATGTCTTGCGGCACGGTCGTCCGTCCCATACTCAGAATGAGCAAGCGTGAGATACTTGACTACTGTAGCTCCAACTCACTTGAGTATGTCACCGACAGCACCAATACCGATACCGATTATACGAGGAATAAAATACGAGCTATGATCGTTCCCGCGCTGTGCGAGATAAATACGGGAGCTGTTGAGAACTCCTCTCGGCTCGCCACGACACTCAGAAGCGACGCGCTTTGTCTTTCAAGTATGACCGATAGCTTTTTGAATGAGCTCTGTGACAATCGCTCGATAGACGCGAAAAAGCTACTTGACTCGCCTGTCGCTATCTCCAACCGAGCGATAATGGCGCTTTATCAAAACGCTTCGGACGGCAAAACGCTTGAGTACGATCATATTGAGGCAATACGTGAGCTATGTCGCGACTGCGTAGCGCATTCATCGGTACAGCTTCCCTCGGGAATAGACGCGAGAATAGAGCAAGGCAGACTTTGCTTTATAAAAAGAGCGGACGTTCCCACGCCTCCTGAGGACTTTGAGATAAGTCTATCGGAGGGCAAAAATGAGATTTCGCAAATAAATGCGAAAATCATCATAGGAAATTCACAAAACACGAAAAATATTTACAAAAAGTCAACACTATTGTATTTTGCATCTGCTAAAATATGTGGTGGCATAATGGCGCGCAACCGCAGAGCGGGTGATAAAATTATGGTAAACGGAGTAAACAAAAGTGTCAAAAAGCTTTTGTGCGATATGAAGATACCGCTCGACGTTCGTTACAGACTGCCCGTGATATGCGACGGTAACGGCATCATCGCCGTTCCCTTTGCAGCGGTGAGCGACACGGTAAAAGCAAAAAAAGAAGACGAGATCGTTGTTCTCGGATTTGAACTCGACTGAATTTATTATCAATTTAAAGGAAAGGCTAATTCTTATGACACAGGATATCGAAAGCATACTCGTCACCGAGCAGCAGATAGACGAGATAACCACAAGAATAGCAAACGATATCAACGCTTTTTACAAGAACTCTGACAAAAAGCTCGTATTCGTCTGTATTCTTAAGGGCTCGCTTATGTTCAGCTGTGAGCTTATGAAAAAGATCTCTCTTCCTATGGAGATAGAGTTTATGAAGGTGTCGTCTTACGGCACTAAGACCGTCTCCTCGGGTGTTATCAACATTCACCTTGACATCAAGCGTGAGGATATGGGAGACGTGAACTTTATAGTCGTTGAGGATATAATCGATAGCGGCAAGACGTTGTCACATCTGGTAAGATACCTTGCGGAGAGAGGCGCAAACAGCGTTAAGACCTGCACTTTGCTTGATAAGCCGTCTCGCAGAACGGTCGACTTCACACCCGATTGGTGCGGAATGGAAATACCGGACAAATTCGTTGTCGGCTTCGGTCTCGACTATAATGAGAAATACCGCAACCTTCCCTACGTGGGAGTGCTCAAGCCTGAGGTATATTCAAACTAAGGCTCAACCACCCAACATTTCACTTACGGAGAATTTTTGATGAAAGCTAAAAAGAGTAATTTTAAGGTCATAATATTCTACGTCGTGCTGATCATCGCCATCGTCCTCTCTCTTTCATTTATGTTCGAGAGAAAGACTGAGCCTGATCCTACCTACGGCGAGATCGTACAGTACTTCAAGGACGACAGAGTAAAAGAATTTGTCGTTGAAAACACATCTGTGATGGACGATAGCTTCTACATTAGAATGCAGGTCTATCAGCTCAACGACGCGGGAGCGCTCGATTATGACGAAAACGGAAATATAACAAGCGCGACAAAGATACTTGAATACAAGCTGCCCAGTCTCAATCTGTTTATAAACGACTGCGCGGATTATTATAAGAATAATGTAAACCTCGTAAACTATGATATCCACGAGGCTGTATTGCCGTGGTGGGTAGGTCTGTTGCCATACGTTATCGTTATAGTGGTATTCATCGTTCTTTGGATAGTCGTTATGAAAAAGACATCCGGAGACAGCGGAATAGGCAAGATCAATAACTTTGGCAAGGCTAAGGTCAAGACACCGCAGAATGACAAAAAGGTGCTGTTTACCGATGTCGCGGGAGCGGACGAGGAAAAGGAAGAGCTGACGGAGGTCGTCGAGTTCCTGCGCGATCCTCAGAAGTTCTCAAAGCTCGGTGCGAAGATACCTCACGGAGTGCTTCTCGTAGGCCCTCCCGGTACGGGTAAGACACTTCTCGCTAAGGCTGTCGCGGGAGAGGCGGGAGTTCCCTTCTTTTCTATCTCGGGCTCGGATTTCGTTGAGATGTACGTAGGTGTGGGCGCGTCCCGTGTACGTGACCTTTTCGATAACGCGAGAAAGCATCCCTCTTCAATAATATTTATAGACGAGATAGACGCTGTGGGACGCCACAGAGGCGCAGGTCTCGGCGGCGGTCACGACGAACGTGAGCAAACGCTCAACCAGCTTCTCGTTGAAATGGACGGCTTTGGCTCTCACGAGGGTATCATCGTTATAGCCGCTACCAACCGTCCCGACATTCTCGACCCCGCGCTTCTCCGTCCCGGTCGTTTTGACAGACAGGTAACTGTAAATTATCCCGACATTGTCGGACGTGAGGAGATACTCAAGGTACACGCAAGAAACAAGCCCCTTGAGGAGACTGTAGACCTCAAGAAGATAGCTAAGACCACCTCGGGCTTTACGGGCGCGGATCTCGCGAATCTGCTCAACGAGGCGGCGCTTCTCGCCGCAAGACGAGGCAAGGACCTCATTGGTATGGACGATATAGAGGACGCCTTCATCAAGGTCATCGCAGGTCCTAAGAAGAAGTCGATGGTACGCAAGGAAGAGGAAAAGAAAAAGACCGCTTACCATGAGGCAGGTCACGCGATACTTGCGTTCGCGCTTCCCTCTCAGCCTGCGGTACAGCAGATATCTATCATACCCAGCGGCAATGCGCTTGGTTATACGCTCAATCCCCCTGAGGAGGATAAGTACAGCGTTTATAAAAACGAGCTCAAGGATAAGATCGCTATGCTTCTCGGCGGTAGAGCCGCGGAGGAGCTGATATTCGACGATGTGTCGGGTGGCGCGTCCAACGATATCCAGAGAGCTACCGACATCGCAAAGAAGATGGTTACTCAGCTCGGTATGAGCGACGTTCTCGGACTTCGCGCGTTCGGAAGCGGACACGGCGAGGTATTCCTCGGACGTGACTTCTCAAGCTCGCAGGATTATTCTGACGAGACCGCCACAAAGATCGATAACAAAATACACAAAGTCGGAGGCCAAGCGGTCTTAGGAA
>JAZSNX010000150.1:0-2490 GCA_045536665.1 Eubacteriales bacterium | reverse complement strand
CTTGGACTTGTGGACTATGTGGCTATGGATATAAAAAACGTACCGGAAAAGTATGCGGATGCTATCGGAGCTGACCTTTCCACCGATGCTGTTTTTAAAAGCGTTAAGCTTCTTATGGATAGCGGCATTGACTACGAATTCCGTACTACTGTTGTCAAGGAGCTTCATACCACCGACGATATACTCGGTATAGCGCGCCTCATTCAAGGGGCAAAGCAATACTATCTGCAACGCTTCAAGGACAGCGGAGAGCTTATTGAAAACGGATATTCAGCCCATTCGGAAGAAACTATGCGAGAGATGCTTGAGCTGATAAAGCCGCACGTCGGTATCGCCGGACTTCGAGGAATGGAGGAATAAAAAGGAGGCTTATGAATAATGACTGACATTTTGAACAGGATCAGAAAACCGTTTGTCAGATCGTCAAGGATATTCAACAAGATCTTTCTGAGTCCGTATTTTTATGCGCTCCTGTTTGCGCTCGCCTGTGCGGTAACCCTGTTTAAACAAGAGGTCGTCGGCGCTGTCGGCTTTGCTATCATCATTTGCATAGCGCTCGTTTTGTGCGAGGATATTTTGGCGACAACACTTCCCTTTATGCTTATTGCCGTGTTCGTCACCAACTGCTATGACTCGTTCGATACCTTTATTAAATTTATATGGATGGCTATTCCCGCCGTTCTTTCTATGGTCTTTCATTTTATTATATACAACAAAAAGATACAGATCGGCTCGACCTTTTACGGTCTTGTGGCAGTCTCAGCGGCACTCATACTCGGAGGGATCGGAACTATATCCTTTACCGACTATTTCCGTCCTGTTTCGCTCTATTACGTATTCTTCCTGGGAATAGGCATGGTAGGCGCGTATCTTGTGCTAAAGCCGCATTTATGTGCTCCCAGAGACTACGACGCCCGCGCAAGGCTCTTGGCAATATTCTACATTGCGGGGCTCTTGGCTTGTGTTATGATATTTAAGCATATACACGATTATTGGGGGCGTATCTCATATTACGGAACTATTTGGCGCGCTCCTTTTCAAGCAAAAAACAATCTATCAACCTTTTTGATGTTTGCGTTGCCTTGCCCTTTCTTTTTTGCATCACGCAATCGTTTACATATCATTCCTCCAATGATAATGATGGCAGCAATGCTCCTGTCAGGTTCAAGAGGCGGTATGTTGTTCGGTATGATCGAATTAGCTATGTGCTATATCCTTTTTTCAATATTCGATAAAAGAAACCGTATTATCTATATCGTTATTATGGTCTTGGCGGTCGTTTTAACTCTTTATTTTGCCAAAGACGCTGTAAAATTTGTGTTCAACATTGAGATAAGTAATTTTATTTCCAAAGATGAATCCCGCTTCAAGCTTCTCGGTCGAGCTTGGGAAGGATACAAGCAGAACGCTATGTTCGGACACGGTCTTGGATATACGGGAAATACCGATTTATACAATCCCAAAACAGGTGCGCTTGCGTGGTATCATATGATGATACCGCAGATCGTTGGAAGCCTTGGCAGCATTGGAATGATCGCTTACGGATATCAGCTGTTCTTAAGAGTCCGCGCGGTCATCAAGGGACTTTTCACAAAAGACAGGATACTGATATGCGCGCTCGGAATGAGTTATGTTGGTGCGCTTCTTATGTCACAGGTCAATCCCGGACTGTTTTGCCCTATACCGTACTCACTTATGACTGTAATGATCTTCGCCTTGATAGACGGAAACACTAAGAAAGAAACTGTTTGACCAAGACGCCGCAAGCAGCGAAACGCTCTTGCGGCGTTTTTATCGTCTGCGGCGCATCACCACTAAATCTTGTGTTGACTTGTCAACAATTATACAAGATATTGTGATAAGTTCCAATATCGACCCCTATATATTGTGATATCTCACAATTGACTTTTTGTCGAAATTCATTTATAATATATGTGTTCAAATAAAATTACAACGAAAAAAAGGAGAATTGACCATGTATCAGGTATTAAAAAGAGACGGCAAGGTCGCCGATTTCAGCCTTGAGAAGATCGGCGAGGCAATAAAGCTCGCTTTTGAGGCTCAGGAAAAGCAGTATCATCAAAACGTAATCGACTTTCTCGCGCTTAAGGTAACCGCGGACTTCGAGCCTAAGATAAAGGAAGGCTTGATATCTGTCGAGGATATTCAGGACAGCGTTGAGTCTACTCTCGTTCAGGCAGGCTATGCGGACGTCGCAAAGGCATACATCCTCTACCGTAAGCAGAGAGAAAAAATGCGTAACATGAAGTCCACTATCCTCGACTACAAGGATATCGTTGACAGCTACGTAAAGAACACCGACTGGAGAGTTAAGGAGAACTCTACCGTTACCTACTCCGTTGGAGGACTTATCCTCAGCAACTCGGGCGCTATCACAGCTAACTATTGGCTCTCCGAGATCTACGACGATGAGATAGCTAACGCTCACAGAAACGCTGATATCCACATTCACGACAAGTCGGATCGTAG
>JAZSNX010000185.1:0-2884 GCA_045536665.1 Eubacteriales bacterium | reverse complement strand
GCGACTACTATACCGCTTTTGCCTGCTACAACAAGTCGAAGCGAGGTAACGCCAAGCTCGCGAAGAAGGATAACAAGCACTACCCATACAAAGACGAGGGCAAGTGTAGTTTCACCAAGAAGCATCATCCATACAAGTATTGCGATAGCCGAGCCGATAACCATAAACTTATCAGCAAGGGGATCGATAAACTTACCAAAGTCGGTGACGAGATTATACTTTCTCGCTATCTTACCGTCAAGCATATCCGTAATAGACGTGCCTATAAACAGCACCGCGCAGAGCACACAGGAAATGTAAAACGGAACGACCGTTTCGGGAAGCATTCCAACGATGAGTATAACGGGAACGAGACAAAGCCTGAGCACCGTCAGCTTATTTGGTAAATTCATTTTCATATCAGTTCTCCAATCACTTATTTTGGTTAGTAAGCGCTCTGCCTATGAGGTCATAGTCAAGCACCTCTCTTATTCTTACTTTAACGAACGAGCCGGGCGCTATGCGCTTATCCGAACGGAAATATATCTTGCCGTCTATCTCGGGAGCGTCGGCGTAGCTTCTGCCAAAATGCATCTCGCTGACGGGATCGTAATCCTCGCATATTACCGTGACTATCTTATCTATCATCTTTTGGTTGTTTGCCTCGTTTATCTCAAGCTGCTCACGCATAACGAGATCCATTCTGTCGAGCTTTACCTGCTCGTCTATCTGGTCAGGCATATCGTATGCCGCCGTATCCTCCTCACGCGAGTAGGTGAACACCCCTGCCCTGTCAAATCTCGTCTCCTTAACGAACTCGCAAAGCTCGCAAAAGTCCTCCTCGGTCTCACCCGGAAAGCCGACGATAAACGTAGTACGTATTATCATACCGTCAATCGTGCGCAGCTTTCTTACAACGTCCTTTATCATAGCCGCGTCGCCGTGTCTGTTCATAGCTCTGAGCATATTGTCGCTTATGTGTTGAATGGGCAGGTCGATATACTTGACTATCCTGTCGTTATCCCTTATAGTAGCGATAAGCTCGTCTGTCACCTTATCGGGATAGCAATAAAGAAGTCTTATCCACGGGATAGTCGTTTCCGCGAGTATCCGCTCAAGAAGCTCGGAGAGCTTATATTCACCGTAGAGGTCAAGTCCGTATCTCGTTGTGTCCTGAGCGACAACGCAAAGCTCCTTGACTCCAAGAGCCTCGAGCTGCTTTGCCTCGGCGACAAGGTCCACCATAGGTCTGCTTCTGAATTTTCCGCGTATGGACGGGATAGCGCAGTACGCGCAACGGTTGTCACAGCCCTCGGCTATCTTGAGATACGCCATATGGTCGGGCGTTGTGAGTATTCTGTCTCCGCCAAGGCGCACCGTCTCCTTATCCTCAAAGGATGTATACTTGCGCTTTGAGCCCTTTTTCTTTTTTACCGTCACTGCCTCAACAGCCTCGACGATGTTATGTATGCTTCCGACGCCAAGCACCGCGTCTATCTCGGGAAACTCGTCAAGCAGCTGCTCGCGGTATCTCTCGGCAAGACAGCCCGTGACGACTATCGCCTTGAGCTCCCTGTTCTTTTTGAGCCAAGCGATATCAAGAATATTCTCGATAGCCTCCTGCTTTGCGCTCTCAATAAATCCGCAGGTGTTGATTATGACAACGTCTGCCTCGGTCTCCTCGGGGGTTATCTCATATCCCGCCGACGCGACCTCGTGAAGCATCACCTCGGTGTCAAGCTGATTTTTGGGACAGCCGAGTGAAACAAATCCAACCTTCATTTTTTACTTCCTTCGTTTGTATATATATGTTCTTCTCTTACTCAAATATTTCGGTAAGACGCGCGGGAGCGTCGATCATCACGTCGGCGTCCTCGAGCATCTCGGGCGGTCTGTAGCCCCAAGCGCAAGCGACTGCCGTCATTCCCGCGTTCTTCGCCGTTCGCACGTCCACCTCGCTGTCACCGATAAAGGCGCACTCGGCGGCAGCCACCTTAAAGTGCTCCGCTATCATAAGCGGCACTGTGGGGTCGGGCTTTGTTGGCAGAGCCGTTTGCCCCGCGACGTATTCCACGATACCGTCGGGAAACAGCAGACCTATTATCTTTTTTGTATATGCGTCCTGCTTATTTGAGAGCACGGCGAGCTTATAGCCTCGGCTGTGAAGCTGGCGCATAGCCTCGCTCATTCCCTCATAGCAGCCGTCGACGTTTGCGTACGTCTGCTCGTAGAACTTATCGTAGTCGTCAAAGACACGGCCGCAAAAAGCCTCGTCGCTCTGAAGCTCAGACGGAATACTTCTCTTTATCAAAAGTCTCGCTCCGTTACCGATAGCCGCTCTTATATCCTCATAAGACCTATGCGGCAAGCCATACTTATCCATAGCGAGATTGACCCCGTCACGAATGGAATATATGGTATCGGCGATAGTGCCGTCAAGGTCGAATATCAACAATTTCTTTTTCATTTTACAGCCTTGTATATCAAAACATTCTCGTATCATTATAGCACAAGACACACATTATGTCAATCACTTACTTTTCTTTTAAAAAAGAAAAGTAAGCAAAAGAAAACCAAACAAAAAAAGTAAGCAATAGAAAACCAAACAAAAAAAGCAAGCAATAGAAAAGCAAGCAAAAGAAAAGCAACCGACAGATCCTAATTTGATCGTTCAACATACGTGAGGCTGATAGCCTCCCCTACGTTTTTTATTGGCATTTCCACGTTTCGTAGGGGCGATTCACGAATCGCCCGCGGGTCATTCGTGAATGACCCCTACAGTGGTGATAGCGAACATTGTGTGATAAAATATATGTTGCGCGAACATCACGCGGGAGCACCAAGGCGCTCCCCTACCGCTCCCAATATTGGTATGTTGGTAGGGGCAATGTTCGCACCTCAATGT
>JAZSNX010000099.1:0-7629 GCA_045536665.1 Eubacteriales bacterium | reverse complement strand
AAGGCGCTTCGTCAAGATGAGCGTCGCAGTTAGCGCAAGCGTGGTAGTGCTTGCCGTCTTCTGCGCTCCAATCGCTCTTGGGAGAGTGAGAGGGCTCGTCGCCGTATGTATTCTGACAAACGGAGCATTTTGCCTTTTCGGTACAGGTTGCAGTGCCGCCTGAGCAAGGCGCTTCGTCAAGATGTGCGTCGCAGTTAGCGCAGGCGTGGTAGTGCTTACCGTCTTCTGCGCTCCACTCGCTCTTGGGAGAGTGAGAGGGCTCTGCGCCGTAAGCGTTGTTACATACGGAGCACTTTGCCTTCTCGGTACAGGTAGCAGTACCACCCGAGCAAGCCGCCTCGTCAAGATGCGCGTCGCAGTTATTACAAGCGTGATAGTGCTTGCCGTCAGCTACGCTCCACTCGCTCTTGGGAGAGTGAGCCGCGGGAATAGACAGCTCGGATGTCTCCGCTCCGTCCTTATCCAATGTTTTGTTACAAGCATTGCAAACGTAATGACCGACTGTTCCGTCGGCAGTACAGGTTGCAGATACTTCCTCAACCCATGTCTTGTCAGAATGGGCGCAATCTGTCTCTTCGTCACAAGAGACCATCGTGCAAAGACACACAAGGGCCAACAAACAAAGAACGATTGCTAAAATTTTGGTTTTCATTGCGTTCCTCCTAAATAAAAAATTTAAATAATAATAGGAAACAGTTGCAAAGTCTTCCTTTAATATACACCTGTATATTAAATATATCAAGCAAAATGAAAAAAGTTTACATTTTTGTTACATTTATATTCTCGCTTATTCCGCATCTTTTCCATATTTTGGTCTGTTTTTGTATTTTTAGCGTAAATTTCGCAAAAAACAAATACAGGGAGCGTTGCTCCCTGTATTTGTTTTTTATACGGTCGTTTATATGATCATCAAAATTCCCAAAAGCACCGCGAGTATCAGCCAAAGCGCAGCAAGCGCAGCAAAGACAAGCCATCTCATCGCCTTTGCGCCCACCTTTTTTCTGCGGACTATGGGCATTACGAGTCCAAGTACTAAAATCGGGGTCGGCACTATGATGCCGATAAGTATATAGATGATCCAGAACATCGCCTCAAGGATCGCATCAGCGTCGTCGATACTCGTCCCTCTCTCATTCTCATAGGTATATTCGATGTCGATGTACTCAAGCGCGTCTATCGTCTGGCTCAAGACGGACGCTGTCATAGCGTCAACAGGCGTGATCGCCACGCTACCGCTTCTATAAGAGAAGTTTCCGTCGGCATCGAAATAGTTGTTGCCGAGCGTCTCGTAATTAAGATAATAATACTGACCGTCGATATAGTATATCGCTCCGTGAACATACGCGAGCGTATAGGTCCTGTCGCGCGCTATGACATCGTATCTTTCCTGTGTCTTGAGCTTGCTGACTTCTACGGTGATAGCGTTGATAGGCTGTATTGACATATCGTCAAGTCCCTGTACCTCGCTATTTGCTATATCGGCATTCATACCATCGTGCTCAATCGTGTAATGCACCGTCGTGCCGTTAAGGAAAGCGTCAAGCTCCGCCGCGCCGCTGTTTGAGGCATACAAATAGTTGTTTGAATATCCCGACACCCAAACAAATTCCGCATCCTCGTTGGGCGCATTTACAGGGAGCTCTTCGTCGTATTCATACGACTCCTCTATCGACAACTGAACTGTATTCTCAAACACATATACTGTTCTTGGGTCAAGATAAAAATATCTCGAGTTTTGATACAGAGAGTATTTCTTTCCGTCACGGTACAGCTCCGTGCTCTTATTTGATACCTCCCATTTCACGTATTCCTCGTCGCTTGCGTACGCAACAGGCATAAGCAGGGTAGCGAGCAATATCACAAACGCCACAAGAAGGCAGATTCTTTTCTTTGTTCTCATATTCTCGCCTCCTTAACTCAAATTGAGCTTGCGCTCTATCAAATTCAAGGTGATAAGGTATAAGGCGCTTACCAGCACGGCAATTATAACGCACAAAAGCGCGAGCAAAACCGCGGCTATACTAAGAAACTGCCATTCCGACACTCCCGCGAGCATCTTTATAGCTCCTCCCATAGTACCGAGCATGACTATGATCGCCACGAACTGCCCCACAAACAACATCACCGCATTAGCTCCGTAATAAACTCCGATACCGACTATAGCCTTCGCCTTCCTTGCTATCACCGCTCCAAGCGTGATGCAAAATTGCGCCAGTACTATCTCAAGCAACATCGTCAAAGCGGAAAGGATCAGGTTCTCTATGGGAATGATCACTAAAAGCAAAAATATCTCTATCAAAGACTCGTCGGTCGATGCTACGCCGTCGGATGACTCGAGCGTGAACATCTCCACAACATCGGTTGGAAATCCAACGACTAATATTATCACGATACCAACGAACAGCACAGCGAAATGCGCCGCATACCATATGCTCGCATTTATTGTCTTGGAAGCAAGCAGCGTGCTTCTCTTAACAGGAAGCGTAAATGTCAGATATCCCTCGTCAGAGTAAAAGTGCTTAAAAAAGCGAACGTAGACGAGTATCATCGTAAACAGGAACGAGCCTATTATACCAAACATACAAAAGATTATGGTCAAGGCAAGTGGGAACTCGATGATAGCAACGCTCTCGTCTCCTGCCGAAAAGAGCTCCATAAGCCTTATGGAAAAGCCGCATGCCAACGACATTCCGAGCGTCGCGAGCGCGATTATCCACCAATATCTCCACACCGCGCTAAGGTCGTATTTCAAGCATTTCTTCAGCATCTGAACACCTCCTTAAACAGCTCGTCAAGCGTTTTGCCCGTCTCGGCGCGAACCTCGTCCGCGACACCCGCCATGAGTATCTGTCCGCCGTTGCCCATAAACGCGAACTCATCGATTATAGGCTCGATATCGTGCAAAAGATGCGTGGTTATGAGCACGCTCGCGTCGGGGTTGTAATTGCTGACGATAGTGCGAAGGATATATTCCCTTGCCGCGGGGTCAACGCCCGCGATAGGCTCATCAAGCAGATACAGCCTTGCTCGGCGAGACATCACCATAACGAGCTGTACCTTTTCCTTAGTTCCCTTTGAAAGCGTTTTGAGCTTTGCGCCCGTTTCTATGCCGAGGTCGGCAAGCATTGTTCTCGCCACACCCTCATCAAAATCGGGGAAAAAGTCCGAGAAATACGCTATAAGTTGATCTACCCTCATTCCGCCGTTGAAATACGTTCTCTCGGGCAGATAGGAAATATACGCGTTGCTCTTCTCGCTTCTCTCCTCGCCGCATATTTTTATCGTTCCGCTGTTCGGCACGAGAATACCGCATATAAGCTTCATCAATGTGGATTTTCCACAACCGTTCGGGCCTAAGAGACCAATTATCTTTCCTTCGGGAAGACTGACGTTCAAATTGTTGAGAACGACATTCTTTTTGTTGTAGCTCTTACAAAGGTCTACACATTCAATTACAGGAAAACTCATTTCTCTTCCCCCTCCTTTTCTTCGTTCATTATATACTGTACAAGCTCCTGTGATGATATTCCGAGCGAATGCGCTCCGTCGAGCAGACGTTGGACGGCATTTTTTATCATTCGCTCTCTTGCCGCCTCAAGGACAGACGAGTCGTCAGTCACAAATCTGCCAACCGTCCCCTTTGAATACAGCCACCCCTCGTCCTCAAGAAGCAGCATTGCCCTCTGCATAGTGTTTGGATTGACCGCCGCATCTGATGCAAGCTGTCTTACCGTCGGCAACTGTGAGCCTGGCGGATATCTTCCGTTCACGACGTCTTGTCTTATTCTGTCGGCTATCTGTATATAGACAGCTTCAGTTCCGTTAAATCTCCACGCCATCGGCGATCCTCCTTTCTTGTTTGCTTGTACTAATACAATAATACAACATTTTTTGCCTGTTGTCAATACGTTTCTAAAAAAAGATTACAACCGTTAGTTGAGAAAAAAACACCGCCGACTTTTTTGTCGGCGGTGTTGGTAGATTATTTAAGTGTTTCGGGATAAAGCTGCATACGCGCGCGGTAAAGTCTATCCGCGTCACAGCAATGTCCGTAGTACTGCTCGTCAGTCGTACGCAACCAAGAAGCCGTCATAAAGCCCTTGAGAAGCTCAGGGGTAAGAACTGTCTTTCCGTGCGCTACCGTCTGATAGGGGTTGGCAATATGGTTCCAAGTCGAGCAAGTGGGGATCTGATCAAATCCGTGTTTGTCAAGTATCTCGTAAGTCTCTATACACTTGTTACGGTGCGAAAGCTTCGTGTTGCTCCAATCCTGGAACTGGGGATAGAACCAGTTGGACTGAAGAATGGACTTGGACATATTCTTGAGGAATATCTCCTCGTTTTTCCAGATGTAGTCAGACCATATCCAAGGACGCGCGCCGTGCTTTTCACATTCCTTAGCCATAAAGAACAGATCGTGCCACCAAAGATCCTGATTACGGAAAGTAATTATCTCATAGTTTGACTGCATTGTCTCGTCTTCCTCGTCAAATCCGATATGGAAGAAGCGGGGATAATCGAATGCCTCGCAGACCTCGCGGATAACGTCCGAGCAGAAGGTATAATATTCGGGTGTTGATACCATACGGCGATACTTTTTCATCCAAGTATCATGACATGTAGAGAAATTAAGCTTCGGAATAGGCTCGATACCAAGAGCACGCATCTCGTCAAGCTTCTTTTTGAGGAAGTCCTTGTCCCACGCATCGGGAGCCGACACCTCGGGGTGGCTCTCGTACTTTATAGCGTCACCAACGTCTATAAGAGCGAGGTTATACTGTCTCTCACCAAGGAAGGTCACTATCTTATCCCACGTTTCTATATCAATGTTATTTTCGGGTGTGTATGCGGGATTGTTAAAATACATAAGATTTTTTGAGGACTCATCAGCCCACATATGGTTGCTGAGCATAAGCATATAGCCCCAGATCATTTTGTTTTCCATATTTTTCTCCTTGTTATTCACGTGTTATTCGAGAGTTTCGGGATAGAGCTTGACGCGTGCGCGGTAAAGTCTGTCAGCCGCGCAGCAATGTCCAAAGAACTGCTCGTCACGGGTAGCAAGCCAAGGTGCGCACAAGAATCCCTTGAGATGCTCCTCTGAGAGCTTTGCCTTGCCGTGCGCTACCGTCTGGTAAAGGTTTGCGTGATGGTTCCATGTAGAGCCCGTAGGTACTTGATCAAAGCCGTGGCGCTCAAGTATCTCATACGTTTCTATGCACTTGTTGCGGTGCGGAAATTTCGTCTTGCTCCAATCCTGGAACTGAGGATAAAACCAGTTGGACTGAAGTATGGACTTCGACATATTCTTGAGGAAAAGCTCCTCATTTTTCCAAATATAATCCGACCACATCCACGGACGCGCACCGTGCTTTTCGCACTCCTTGCAAATAAAGAACAGGTCGTGCCACCAAAGCTCTGCGTTACGAATAATGACCATCTCTTTATTCTTCTGCATAGTCTCGTCTTCTTCATCAAATCCAATGTGGAAAAGACGGGGATAATCAAACACCTCGCATACCTCGCGGATAACGTCTGCACAGAAGGTGTAATACTCGGGAGAGGATACCATTCTGCGGTACTTCTTCATCCAAGTATCGTGGCAAGTTGAAAAGTTGAGCTTCGGAATAGGCTCAATGCCGAGAGCGCGCATCTCTGCGAGCTTCGCTCTCAAAAAGTCCTTGTCCCACGCATTGGGAGCGGACACCTCGGGATGACTCTCGTACTTGATACCGTCACCGACGTCGATAAGCACCATATTGTACTTTCTCTCGCCGAGAAAAGGAACTATCTTATCCCATATCTTGATCTCTGTGTTTATCTCGTCACTGTATCCCGGACAAGCTGGCGGATCGTACATCATACGCGGCGAATGCTCGTCCGCGCCAATGTGGTTACTGAGATAGAGCATATAGCCCCACATCAATTTTTCACTCATAATTTCCCTCCAAAATGTGTAAAGAATTACAACTCGATTATATCACGCTTTTACCGTTAAGTCAACCTTTTTTTAAAAAAACAACGCTCGGTTGTAAATAAAAATATAAACCAACAGTTGAATTTTCTATCGTTCAAACCAAACGTATACACACCGTGACTTTTTATACACAACTCAACGGTTATTGCAAAAAAAGAAAAACTGTGATATCATATTTACACAAGGCGTATATCAAAGGAGAATATTATGAACTTTCAGAAAAACGAATTTGGAGAAAAGCTACAGGAGCTCAGAGAAAAAAACGGAATGACACAAAAGGAGCTTGCCGAAAGGCTTGGAATAACGCCTCAGGCCATATCTAAATGGGAGCGAGGCGCGGGACTTCCCGACGTAACTCTCTTTCCCATTATCGCAAGGGTATTCAATATATCGGTAAGCCTTTTGTTTGGCGAAGATAATGATAGAGAAGCCACGGCTACGACATTCATGGGAATGCCACTTATAGCAAGCCGAGAAAACGTATACTGTTATTCGGATAAGACCGTAAAAGCGGAAACTGACGATATTATCACGTTTGAGGACGGAAGTACCGCAGACCTAAAAAACAAAACAGTTATAAACTACGGCAAGGGTGAGATCAGAATATCCGAAGGACAATGCAAGACGGCAGATTGTCAAATTGAGCAAAAACAGGTCGTCACACAGCTGTCTGACTTTACAGGTATTGATATTCGCATAGCGTACAGCGGAGTAGACGTCGAGCTTCGCCCATCAAAAAACGGCGAAAACCGCCTTGAGGCGCAAGGCTCGTCCACCTTTATTTCCCTGCTGAAAGCAACCGTTGCGGACGGTATACTCAACGTATCCGTATCCTCGAAGGAAGGAGAGAACACGAGCGACGGCTTTTCAAATCACATAGCCGTTTATGTAAAGAATACACTGTTGGAAAATCTAAGCGCGAGTATCGTCGGCAACGCGAATATATCCAACCAACTGTTTTCAAAACAGGAAACGCTGAAAATAACAGGAAGCGGTGAGATACGCACCTGTAACTGCGAAGCGCTCAACACTACTATCACAGGTAATGGCGAAATATACGCTAAAAGCTGCAAAACGCTCAAGGCAAGCATTACAGGCAACGGAGAAATAAGCTTTGAAGACTGCTCTGAAAGCTCAAAGCTTTCTATAACGGGTAACGGATCAATAACGGGCGGAGAGCTTGGCGAGACCTGCGTTGCTACCATCACGGGAAACGGAGACATAAAGGCAGAGCACGCAAGCAGATTTATATCCAAAATAACAGGGTGCGGAGACATAAACGTCAATAGTATAACCGAGGAAATAAGCGTGTCACTGTTTGGAAGCAACGGTGACGTGAGATTCAGAAGCGGCAACGTAAAGAAATTTTCCATCGTGCTTACAGGCTCTGGGCGTATATCAGCACCCGACGTTATAACTCAAGAAGCAGATATTCGTTCCACAGGAAAGGGCGGCATCTACATCGGCGGCATCACCTCTCACTCCGTAGAAAAAAAAAACACAAACACCAAGCTTATCGTTGGAAAAAGAGGATAAAAAAACGGAGTAGCGTGAGATCTCCTCACGCTACGCCCTTTTTATCTTTTATTTTTTCAATTTTTCTGTAAGCTCAGCGCACATTCCTCGCTCGCCCTCCCATACGCATTTGCGCA
>JAZSNX010000082.1:0-10156 GCA_045536665.1 Eubacteriales bacterium | reverse complement strand
ATAACGCTCGGCACAGGTGTCGGCGGCGGTATCGTTATAGATGACAAGATATTTACAGGCTTTAACTACGCGGGCGGCGAGCTCGGACACATAGTTATCGAGATAGACGGCGCGCAGTGCTCTTGCGGAAGAAAGGGCTGCTGGGAGGCATATTCGTCCGCTACCGCTCTTATCCGTATGACAAACGAAAAGATCGAGGAATGCAAGAAAACGGGCAGAAAGAGCATGATGCTCGACGCGCAGAGAGTTTCGGGCAGAACCGCTTGCGACTGTATGCGCGAGGGAGACGAGGCGGCAAAGGAGGTATACGACAAGTATATCAAGTATCTTACCAGCGGTATTGCGACCATTATCAACATCTTCCAGCCCGAGGTCATCTCCCTCGGCGGCGGCGTATCGGGTGAGGGACAGTCTCTCATCGACGCGCTCGTTCCTGCCGTTCGCGCTGAGCAATACGGCGGCGGTGTAGTGCCGCTGACCGATATCCGCATAGCAAAGCTCGGCAATGACGCGGGAATCATCGGCGCGGCAATGCTCTGATAAGATCTGATAAAAAAAGAAAAGACGCTTTGATGTTCAAAGCGTCTTTTTCTTAATTACTCAAAGCTGTTCCTTGAGCTGTCTTACGCACGCGGCGCAGATACGCTTGCCGCCAAAATACAGAACGTCGTCCGTATTGTTGCAAAAAATGCAAGCGGGCTGGTACTTCTGAAGTATTATTTTATCCTCATCCGTGAAGATCTCTATAGCGTCCTTTTGTTTAATATCAAGGACCTTTCGTATCTCAATGGGAAGAACTATTCTTCCAAGCTCATCTACTCTGCGAACAACACCGGTTGACTTCATCCTGTTTTCTCCTTTACGACATTTTTGTATATTTTTTTATTTTTAAGCTTTTGTACTAATATTATATATCAATATACCAAATTTGTCAACAGAAAATTTTAGCAATTATTGGAAATTTAACTATTTTTTGCTAATTTTTCTTGGCTCTGTGGCGAGTCTTGTCGAAAGCCGTATTATGTTGTCGTTTATTCGAGCGTAAGCGAATCCGCGTTCAAAAATTCGTGCGCCTCAATAAGTGATGACGTTGATATTATCTTTGACGCTCCGCAACCTCGGCAGCTTATCTTAAGCCCCTCTTTTATGAGCTCCACCTCGTATTCTCCCTCCGTACCCTCGGGGCAACGGCAATATATCTTGCCCTCGGCGTCAAGCTCCTTTATCATATAGGTTATTATCTCAAGCACCTGCGGGTCGGTCAGAAATCTATCAGAATGAAGTGCGTCGAAGCTATCTATCCCGCTTTTCTCAAGCAGGTCGATAAGCTCAAGCTCGGTACGTGATAGCTCCGCCTTGACGTGCTCCATCTCTCCCATCATAGCGATATTGATATCTGAATAAGGACACGGAAGCACAAAAAGCTCCTTGCTGAAAAGCAGACCCGTGCTTACGGTATAGGAATGAGGATTTGGGCAAAGCATACACGGCACGGTAAATCTCACCTTGCTCGTGCCCTCCTTTGCGTCTCTTGAGCGGACGAGCACCATTTCGCTGCTTCCGCAATCGCATTTAAGCTTAAGCATATCAGCAGACAGTCGAAACAGGTCCACCACGCTCATAACTCCGCTTCCGCAGGACGGGCAACGGTACGCGACCGTCGTCTGTTTATTTTCAATTACCATTTCGTTTATTATCCCCTTTGTCAAAAGATGCCACGGTCATACCATGGCATCTTTTTGTTTTATATGTTTCGATCAAGCGTCGATCTTATTGATCGCCTTATCGTTGAAGGTTACAGTATACTTGGCTGTTATCTCCTCGCCAATATCCTCGATCTTCTCGCTGTACAAGCTGTTTCTTACAGTCACGTACCACGCGGCATGTCCGTTTCCGTGATAGAGCGCTATGCCGTATGTAGACTCAGCGAGATATATGGGCTCGGTAGTTACAGCGCCGACTGCGATACCGTCAGCGAACGCCCACTTATCAAATCCGGAAACTCCGCTGTCTCCCTCTGCGTAATCCTCAAAGTTGGTGAAGGTCGCGGTCTCACCGGCAAGTGCCTTGAAATCGTCAAGAGACATACCCGCGCTCAGCTTCTCGATAGCTGCCTTTGCCGCATCCTCGGAAGAGAACGCGATAACACCGATGTTCTTGGTAAGCTCGTCGTTCTTGTACTGAGCCTTGTTTACAAGATATACCGTTATCTCAAACTTGGAAAGGTCGTCCGCGTTTGCGGCAAACTCGTCGCCATTAGCGTTGTCGCCATCCTCAAAGGTAGTAACGTCGCCAGCCTTTCTGCCCTCTCCGAATATCCACTTTATAGCGTCGTCATCCTCTTTGTACGCCGTCTTCTCAGCAACGTAGAGGTTAAGGTTATATTCCATATCGGACATATAGATAGGAGCGAGATCATCTACAAACTCCGCAAATTCCTTGGTTATCTCTATGCCGAATACCTTGTAAGTGCCGTTCTCCTCGGTGGTTATCTTCTCATAGGTCTTGCCGTTGAGCATCAGATCCACTATATGCTCGGAGAGCTTTGTCTTGATAGTAGCGAGGTTTTCTTCGCTGGGCATCTTTTCGGTCGTTATATCGCTATCGTCGTCGGTGGTCTCAAACGACTTATCGTATACGTCAGACGCGATATCCTTAAGTATCTCGTTCTTGAAATCAAACGCATCCGTCTTTCCCTTAAGAGCCGCCGCCTTTGCTCTCGCGTCGGCGATCATCTCCTTATACTTCACAAGGATCTCAGCTGCCTTTGCGTCCTTAGTAGCGTCGTCCGCGTCCTCGCCGCATACGGCATCAACCGCATCCTTATAGGAAACGGAGAAGGTATAGTGCATATAGTCCGCGAGATCGTACTCAAGGTTGTGAGCGTTGTACTCATCGTTGATCATATCATCCGTGATGCTTGCCTCGATCTCCTCGGATATCTCAGCCGCGCACTTGGAAGCAAGCGCGGAAAGCTCCATTGCCTTGCGGACATCCTTGAGCTTCATGCCCTCACCGTAGATCACGGATACGTAGCTATTAGTGCTTGGATATCCGTACATCTCGGCATATATGTCAAGCATCTCAAGCTGCTCCTTAAGAGACTCCTTGTCCTCATCATTAAGCTCGATGCCTCTTGCCTCTGCCTCCTCGCAGTATACGAGCATACGTGTTACCTCGGACTTAGTCATCGTGACCATATAGTCGTACCACGTGCCCTGAGTGGGGTCATTCGAATCAAGGGGCTGAGCCTTGAGGGGAAGGTTTGAGTCGAAGCCGTAATACGTAAGATACGAGCCGTTCTGCTCAAGATACTCGGAATACGTAGACTGGAAGTAGTACTTCATCATATTTCCGTTTACGCGGAAGTTCGCGGACTCAGCGGCGGTCTGCCAACGTGTAAACACACCGTTAGCCGACATAAGGCTGAGAGCCACAGCTACAAGAATAACGAGAGCCACAGCGATGGTTATAAGGTTTACCGCCCAGTTAGGCACTCCGTTCTTTTTCTTACCTTTAACGTTCCTCGATTCGAAGGATATGGCGTTTGTCGCCTTTTTGGTTTTGATTCTGTTAGACTTTCCCATATTGGGTTACCTCTTTTCTGACTTTATATGTTTTTTGATATCAGTCACTTCAAATATTATACAATCATAGAGTGATAAAACATTGAATTTAATTTAAACATTCTATGAATTCGGCAAAAAAACGTGTTTTTTGGTAAAAAACCCAAAATCCCTGCCCTTGCTTTATGAATATTAAACATCAATTATCACGGGAAGGACCATTGGCTTACGCTTGGTCTTTGAGTACAGGAAGCGCGAAAGGTCGTCCTTGACGCTGTTCTTGAGATGCATCCTGTCGACCGCGTCTCCCGCATCGATACATCTGTTTATAGCTATCGACGCGATACCGCGCACCTCGTCCATAAGCTCCTCGGACTCACGCACGTACACAAATCCTCTGGACACGATGTCAGGTCCAGACACAAGCAAGCCTTCGTTTGCGTCTATCGCAGCAACGACGATAATTATACCGTCCTGAGCGAGATGGTGGCGGTCACGAAGCACGATATTTCCGACGTCTCCGACTCCGTAGCCGTCAACGAGTATCTTTCCCGCGGGAACAGTGCCCGCAAATCTTGCGCCCTTGCTGTCTATCTCAAGCACCTTTCCGATATCCGATATGAATATATTCTTATCCTCCACGCCCATATCGAGAGCAAGCTCTCGGTTTGCGGCAAGGTGGCGGTATTCACCGTGTATGGGCATAAAGTACTTGGGACGCGTGAGCGCCTGCATAAGCTTGAGCTCCTCCTGACAAGCGTGTCCCGAGACGTGCACCTCAACGACCGCGTCGTGAAGCACGCTGACTCCGTTCTTTGAGAGCTCGTTGATTATTCGTCCAACAAGCTTTTCGTTGCCCGGTATTGCGCTTGAGGACAGCACGACAAGGTCGTTTCTGCCGAGCGTCACCTGAGAGTGGTCTCCAAACGCCATTCTGTAAAGAGCGGACATCGGCTCACCCTGACTTCCCGTTGTTATGAGGGTCAGCTCCTCGGGCTTATAGCGTCTTATCTCGTTGATGTCCACCAGCACTCCCTCGGGAACGCTCATATATCCGAGTTCAACCGCCGCGCCGACGATATTGAGCATACTGCGTCCCGTTATGGCTACCTTTCTGCCGTGGGAGGCGCTTACGTTTATTATCTGCTGTACGCGATGCACATTTGAGGAAAAGGTCGCTATCACTATTCTCTTATCCTCGTTTGACGTAAATATATACTCAAGCGACTTTCCGACCTTGCGTTCCGACGGCGTAAAGCCCGCTCTCTCGGCATTAGTCGACTCGCACATGAGCAAAAGCACTCCCTTTCTGCCTATCTCTCCAAGACGGGTGATGTTCATCATATCCCCGTCGATGGGAGTAACGTCCAGTTTGAAGTCACCTGTGTGAATGATAACGCCAAGCGGAGTGGTTATCGCAAGACAGCAGGCGTCCGCGATAGAGTGATTTGTATGAATGAATTCAACGGCAAATGAGCCGAGCCGCACCGTTTGCCCCGCCTTTACGCAATTGAGCTGAGGCTCAAATGGCAGTACGTGCTCACTAAGCTTGTTCTTTATGATACCGAGCGTCAGCTTTGTGCCGTATATCGGTACGCTCAGCGCGCGCAAAAAGTATGGGATCGCGCCGATATGGTCCTCGTGACCGTGTGTGAGCACCATACCCCTTATCTTGTCGCTGTTTTCCTCAAGATAAGTAAAATCGGGAATGACGAGGTCTACGCCCGGCATATCCTCGTCGGGAAAGCCAAGACCGCAATCCACGATAATGATATCGTCCCCATATTCGAGCACGGTAAGGTTCTTGCCTATCTCGTTAAGTCCTCCGAGCGGAATCACGCGAAGCTTGCCTTTATCTTTTTTTGGCATAATTTCTCCTATTCTGTTTTTTTATTTGGTCTATGAAGTCGGAATACGCGCTATCGTCCCCGCGTATCCGTTACATACTAATTTGATAAAGCTTTTTGTAAAATGAGCATACGAATATAACCTCTTATAAAGCGCACAGCACCGCTCCCTATGCGCGATAAGAGGTAAGGATATCAAATTTTAACCTGCCCACATTATAACATACTTTGAGCCTGTTGTCAACACGTTTTTGTCGTCTCACCGCGACAGTGTGCGTCACAAAAAGACCCAAAGGCACACAGAAAGCGCCACCGCAGCTCCGATGAGAGCGGAGAGCACCGCGATCAGCGCCGCGCGAAGAGCGCGCATGGGCGCTGCCCTCTGCACCCCGCTTTCGCTGATTATTTTGTTTGCCTCTCTCACTATATCCGCCCGTTCCCCCGCTCCGCCTTTTTTCAGCACAAAATACACCGCCTCAAAGCGGCTCTTTGCGTCGGTCCTGACAACGATAACGTTTCTGTTTATCCCCTTTAGCATCTGACCACCGTCCCTAAATACACTTTTCTTTATTATTGCCAAATAATAGCCAAAATAAACAAAAAGATAGGCGGTCAGATATCTGACCGCCTACATTGATATTTAGAAATCAACCTGCCTAGTCTGAGTGTACGTGTAATCATATCCATTGAGCGTATAGTTAAGGCTCTCGGTATATACATAGCTCTTTATCGAGTCTCCGTTCATAGTGACCGTCAGCACAGCGGTTACAGAGCTGACTTGAGCGCCGGTGCTCTCTATCTCGCTCTTGAGGTCATCTACCGCGGACGAAACCAACGTGAACTCGTATTTGTTCTCACCTCTTTGGGCAATATCCTTAACGACTGACATTGAAAAATTGGAACAATTTATAAATTCTTCTATAAACAGCTTTGCCTCGTAGTCGGTACAAGTGTTCGTGCTGTATATCGCACCGTCTCCGAGAGTGATGACCTGCTTGCCGTCAGCATAGCTATACACCATCGTGTTGCCTGCGTTAGAGGAGGCGACATCTGCATCCTGCATCTTGAGCGTATATCTGAAATCATCGTCAAGCTGGTAATAAGCAGAACCTACGTATTTATATGAGTCGCGGCTGTATTGCGTACCTGTAATGGCATCGTTGACTCTAAACAAATTGCTTGCCGTGAAATCCACGCGCTCCTCAAAGCTTGTCAGCTTATCAAAGCCATCTAACACCTTATCCACCACAGCAAGATCATAGGTCTCCACATATCCGCTAAGGTCGGGGGCTTCTATCTCGGTCTGGTCGAAATCCTTGTACTCCGCCTCGACAGTCACAGTCGGAGCGGCAGCCACCACCTTGTTGCTCGCAGCCTCAAAAATATAACTCACATCCAAGGACTCGGGTCTGTATTTTTGGTCCAAGCGCATGGACACCTCTACGTCCCTAAGCTCATACGAATCGCCGAACATCTCATCGATACCGTGAAGCATATCTATCATATCCGCCATTCCCTCGGCATTTACTCCCGAGAGCTCGATCTTCCACGAGCCGTCATCCTTGCGCTCCGCTTCCCTTTCGGAAAAATGCTCAACCTCAAATTCGATATCATCATCGGATTTAGAATCAAGATACTCACGGTACTGCTCAGCGCTTGAGGGCGACCAAAGCTTCTGAACGGAATCCTTGCTCTTGTTTGAGACAAACATCTTGCCATCATAGTATCCGCTGATAGCGGTGTTGCTCTCATTCTCGTTCACACCCGAGCCGCTCACCGTCATATTGGTAGTGGTGGTCTCAAGATAAGCCATGTCATCCCCATTTATATTTGAATACTTCATCTCTCCGTCAGCGCTGACAGACAGGCTAATATTTTCTATCGTTGCGGAAACGAGCATATACATCTCTATCGTGTAGGACTCTATGTCATTCAGCGTTTCATCTGCGAGCTCGTAAAGCTTTACGGCGCGCTCATCCTCATCCATCTTCATAAGCTCTCTTATCTGCTTTTTTCCACAAGACGGCAGACAAAGCATAACAGTCGCTATAATAAGCATAAGACTTATAGCTCTAAGTGTTTTTTTCATAGTTAAATCTCCTTTCGGCAAAAACAGCCTTAATCACTCTGTCATTATATCACAAAAAAGATGCTCTGTCAACATACCCACATCTTCTTGGCTCAATTTAAAAATGTTACATATTATTTCGAAAAAAGCATTTACAAAACAGTGCGACTGTATTATAATAGACGTATGTAAAACGTAAGAAAGCTGCGCCGCCTATGCGCGAG
The DNA here is from genome assembly GCA_045536665.1 of Eubacteriales bacterium. Lineage (GTDB taxonomy): Bacteria > Bacillota > Clostridia > Oscillospirales > CAG-272 > HGM12713. The sequence continues at coordinate 2,451 of JAZSNX010000082.1, read as the reverse complement.
CGCAACGGTGAGAGATCAAATTGATAAAAAGATTGTTTGTTAAGCTAAAGAAAAAGCTGATAAATTTTTTAAAATGGATATGGGCGGAATGCAAGGACTGGCATACTTTACTGTTGCTCGGCATAGTTGCGGTGGTGATGTCCGCACCCGTTTGGGGATGCTATATACTTGGATTTGTCTTTGATTGGGACTGGGCGCATTACGTAGCAACGGCGGCTTGGGTGGTGTATTTAGGCCCTGTTCCGTTTTGGGTCATATGCATAGCGGTGACCTTAGCAATAAAGCGACTGTTCGAGAAGAAGCAAGAGCACGACGAAAAGATACACGCCCAAGAGATAGCGCAAGCTCAGAATAAAGAAGTGACCGAGAATGAGAGCGCTGATACGAGCGATGACGCCAACAAGACCAATGATAACGCATAAAGGAGACGACGTCTCCTTTTTTGCTTTTTGCCGAAATATTAGCAAAAAATATTTTAAAAAGTGCTTGACAAAGCATTTTGTTTATGGTATAATACGCTTTGTCAATGGGGCATCGCCAAGCGGTAAGGCAACGGACTCTGACTCCGTCATTACCTAGGTTCGAATCCTAGTGCCCCAGCCAACGCAAAGGACGCCAATCGGCGTCCTTTTTGCGTTGGCTGGGGCATTCGTTGTTTCAAAGTTCGCTCTGCGAGCGAAGCGACGCAGAATCAGGTTCGCATTCGCCGCTCGGAGATCGACAAGCTTGCTTGTCAGGCGTAGAACGTGCGAATTCTCGCCACAGGCGAGTACCCTAGTGCCTATCTATCACGGACAGTCGAGGACGCCTGTCCCTACAAATGATACTTTACATTTCTTGAAAAATGTGTTATAATAACCTCAACAAATAATTTTCAAAAACTTTTCTTGCATTCTCGTCCCTTTTCGGTATAATGTGTTTACCACCCGAAAGGAGAACGGAAATGCCAAATCTAAAACCATACTATCAAGTAAAATTAACTCTGTTGCGATGCAAGCTGTCTTTTCTCGAAAACCCACCGAAAAACGAGAACGAGCAATATGCCTACGAAGTTATTCAAAAGGCGTATGAGATCAACGAGAAAAAGATAGAAATGCTTGATTTTAATAAGACCAAAAAGCTGTTAGAGGATTATTACAGATGGCTTGATAGCCGACGAAAATAACAACGAAAGGCGGTGGAATAATGACAACATTTAACGGAATTGCAATTAGCGAAAGCAGATTACTAAATCATAATATTATCGTAACAGCTATTTTGATTTTATGTCTTGCTCTACTTATATTTTTACTGTGTCATACTATAAAACGCTATAAGAAATTTAATGAGAAAAAAGGAAAAATTAGAAATACCTTTGTTGCCAATTTTATTGTCATTGGTATATTGTTTTGCCTAATAATTGTTTTCGGTGTCTTTTCAGTTCTTCCATCATGGACGGATTATATAAAAAAGGATTATGTGATATATATTGGAGATTTTTCTGTTAACGATAGCAATACAAAATACGGAAGTCACATTTTATTGAATGACGGAACAACCTTAACAGGAGCTGCTGATTTTGATGCTGAAGATACAAACGGACATGTTGTCTATTCAAAAAGAAGTAAAATTACACTTGGTGGTCAAAAATAGCATATCATCTAAAACGGTCACCAAACACAACGCAAAGGACGCCAATCGGCGTCCTTTTTGCGTTGGCTGGGGCACTCGTCGCTTCAAAGCTCGCTCTGCGAGCGAAGCGACGCAGAATTAGGTTCGCATTCGAGCCGAAAGTCGTCTTTGTGTCATTCTGAGCGAGCGAAGCGAGTCGAACTTTTTCGTCCAAGATCCCAAACGGCACTTCGTACCGTTTGATCCTCACTCTGCTCGGATTTCGACTTCGCTCAGGATGACATGGACGAAAAAGCGCGAGGCGAAGCCGTGGCGGAATCTACAAAGCGGCTCGGCGAAGAATCCTCGCTTTTGCGAAGCAAAAACGAGTACCCTAGTGCCAATCCATAAAAAATCAGGAATCTTTCACCACTTTTGCAAAAAAAGCACCTCATAAAAAAAGTTTTCCCCACTGTATTGACATCGATTTTTTCCTATGGTATACTGAATTTATCAAAGGTTTTCTGGAGGTAAATTAATGAAAAAAGCAATCTATTACGCAAGTCCATTTATTTTATTTCCCATTATTTTTGGAATTTTTACTTTATTGGACGAAATAGATATCATAAATTCAAACATTTTAGCCGTTTTTTTGTTTGTGCTTTTCTTCGTAACTACCGCATTTTTAGGGAACCTATCATTAACAGAGAAAAAATTCGATTATTTGATGACGGTAATCGTTCCGATTTCTTTTCTTTTGACTGTATTTGTTGTCTTGTTTTTTGACGAGGGGTGCGACGGAACACCTCAGCTTTCGATTGACCATGCTTTGAATATGGAATATTATAAGGTGTGGTTGCC
>JAZSNX010000097.1:0-11498 GCA_045536665.1 Eubacteriales bacterium | reverse complement strand
GACGTCCTCGACGACCCATTGAATAATACTTTTGAAAATATGAAAATTGATCTGTTACCTTATGGAACAATAGCAGATAAGTATATCAATCAATTGAGTAATTATTACGATAATATAAAAGTAGAGGCATATGTTATAATGCCCAATCATATTCATATAATGTTGTTGGTGCTTTCGGATGGGTCGTCGAGGACGTCGACCCCTACAAAGCAACATTCGACGGTCTCGCGTTTTGTATCGACCTTTAAGCGTTTCTGCAATAAAGAATATGGCGAAAACATATGGCAAAGATATTTTAACGATCATATTATACGAGACCGAGAAGATTATGAGAAGCATTTGAAATATATCGCGGAAAATCCTTTGCGATGGCATTTCGATGAGCTGTATTCAGTGTAATATTTTTTAAATTCTTTCGGGGATTTTTAAGGGGGACTTTCTTATAAGAAAGTCCCCCTTAAACGCATCCTTGCGTCTCTTATTCAAACCATTCAAGCGCCTTGCGGTAGCCGTCGAAGCCGAGTCCGCAGATGGTTTTTTTTGCGACGAGCGAGACGTAAGAAAATTTTCTGAACTCATCGCGGTTATTGATATCCGAGAGATGTACCTCTATCGTTGGGATACCTACCGCTTTAAGCGCGTCAAGTATTGCGACGCTCGTATGAGTATAGGCGGCGGGATTTATGACTATGCCGTCGAAAACACCGTAAGCCGACTGTATAACGTCGACTATCTCACCCTCGTGATTGGACTGAAAGAGGGTGACGTCGTGCCCAAGCTCGCCTGCCCACGCGCGGATAGAAGCCTCAAGCGTCTTAAAATCCTGCTTTCCGTATATATCGGGCTCACGTATACCGAGCATATTGAGATTAGGTCCGTTTATTACGAGTATTTTCATATTATGTATCTCCAAACAATTTGTTTATCATAAGCGTTGCCGTATTTTCGGGCACTTCCGTGCTTGCCACACATATGTCGGCGAAGCGGCGGTAGGCATCAATTCTTGCGGCGTAAAGCTGTTCTACGGGGGTGGACTGAGAGAGAGGTCTGCCCTTTTTAGATAGATTTTTAAGAGCGCGCTCAAGGAAAATTATAGTTCCGTTTTGGTGAAGCAATGGGTAGTTGTACTCTCTTGTGACGACTCCGCCACCGCAGGAGATCACAGCGCCGTTCAGCTTGCCGAGCTTTTTTACTATCTCGTGCTCCATCTCTCTGAAGCGTTGCTCACCATCGTTGTATATTGCCTCCGCGGGTGTGATGCCGAGATCCTCCGTGAAGACGGTGTCCGCGTCGTAGAAGGGTCTACCCAGCTTTTCGGCGATCAGCCTGCCGACAGTGCTCTTGCCGCACCCCGGCATACCGATAAGTATGATATTCTTGGTCTGTCCCTCAATTATCTTGATTATTCTTTCGCAAGCTCCGAGCTCTGCCGTGTCACCCGTAAAGAGCTCAAATGCCCTTACCGCTTGCGCAACGAGCATAGAAAGACCGTTTGCGTGCGCTATACCACGCGCCTCAGCATCAAGTAACAGAGCTGTTTTTGATGGGTTGTAGATAACGTCGAGCACGCCCGAGCAGGCAGGGAAGAGAGAGAGGTCAACGGGGGACGCGCCGTTGTTGGGATACATTCCCACGGGCGTTGCGTTGACGATTATCTCCGTGTCAACGTGTTTCGCGAGAAATTCAGCCGTGTTATTTTCAATTGATACCACAACCAAGTCTCTGACATTCCTGTCACGAAGCACCGCGCAAACAGTGGCGGACGCGCCGCCGTTTCCGAAAACAAGTGCCTTTTTGCCGCACACGTCAATGCCCGACGTGTCAAGCATATAGCAAAAGCCGAAGTAGTCGGTGTTGTAGCCGTATTTTTTACCGTCAGAGCCGCGAACGACCGTATTGACAGCCCCTATTGACAGCGCCTCGGGCGATATCTCGTCAAGAAATGGCATCACCGTTCTTTTGTATGGGACGGTGACGTTATATGCGTCAAGCTCGCCATTTTTAACAAAGTCCTCGACCTCATGGGGTGTCTTTTCCACGAGAACGTAGGAGTAGTCGGCAAGCTCGGCGTGTATCATAGGAGAGAAGCTGTGACCGAGTTTTTCTCCTAAAAGTCCGCATCTCATTGCCTTGTAGCCTTGCTTCATTATATTACCTCCATATAAGAGCCGAGATATGTAAACTCGTCACATTCGCGCTCAAGCTCGGCAAGAAGCTGCGCAAAGCTCTGCGAATAAACGGGAGACTCAAGGTCGAAATAGAACATAAACTCAAAGTCTCTGTCGGGTATCGGACGGGATTCAAGCTTGAGAAGATTTATGCCAAGGGAATTGAAGCGGGAGAGTATGCGATAGAGCGCTCCCGGCTTGTGGGGGGTGACTATCATAAGAGTGGTGCGGTCAGCGCCTGGGTATACCTCAAGTTTGTTAGTGATGCAAATGAAACGGGTGTGGTTGTTTCCGTTGTCCTGAACGGATGCGGCAACTACCTTCAAGCCGTATTGCGCAGCGCACGAACGAGAGGAGAGAGAGGCGACGTCGCGCCTGTCACTCTCAGCAACTGCCTTAGCCGCGAGAGCGGTGTTCTCAACGCGTGTTATCTTTGCGTTCGGGAACATGCTTGCAAGGAAGCCCGCGCACTGGCTTATCGCCTGCTCGTGGGAGAATATCTCTTTGATATCCTCCATCTTTGTGCCTTCCTTGGCAAGCAGATTGTGGTCTATTTTTATACGAACTGTTCTTACGATCTTGAAGTTTCGGCTGATCATAAGGTCGTATACCTTTTTGACAGAGCCTGCCGTGCTGTTTTCTATCGGTATGACTCCGTAGCGGCAAAGACCTGCCTCAATTGCCGAGAATACCTTTTCCCAATCGGAGAAGAACATAATATTAGGCGCGCGGAAAAGGCGCTCGCTCGCTATCTGCGAATACGCTCCCTCAACTCCCTGACAGGCAACCATCGCTCTTTCGGGAAAGAGCTTTGGGGTGTTATCAAGCGCGTCGGTTATCTCGCCGTAAAGACGTGAGGTGTCACCAAGCTTTTTATGCTGATAGGAGCGTGAAAGATCGAGTATGGTTGCGTAAAGCGTGCGCGTATACTCCTCGAATTCCTCGCCCGAAAGCTCGGAGACCTTTTGGAAAAGCGCGCGCTCGCGCGAAGCGTCAAGAACATTCATTCCCGTCTGCCTTTTGTATTCGGCGACCTCTGAGGAGACGTTCATTCTGCGCTTGAAAAGCTCCACAAGCTCGCGGTCTATATCATCGATCTGCTGTCTGAGTTCTGTTAGCTCCATAGTTATGTTTCCTTTCTAAGAAGATGTCTTTTTTTATATGAGGATACTATAGGGATAAATATTATGATAACAAGCGGGAATAGAATAGACGCTATAAAGCCTACGCTGAGATCATTTCCCGCAAGCTCAGCTACAAAGCCTGCCGTCGTAGGACCGACGGTACAGCCTAAGTCTCCGGCAAAGGCAAGAAGCGCGAACATCTTGACACCGCCGTGTGGCATCTGCTCGGTAGCCATACAAAGCGTTCCCGGCCACATAATGCCGACTGAGAAGCCGCAGATGGCGCAGCCTATAAGCGAGAGCGTGGGGTGGGGAGAAAGCGCCGCCAAAAGATATGAGAAAACACAGAGTATAGCCGAGAACATCATAAATCTATATAGGTTCATTTTCTCGCTGTATTTCGCGTATATCAAGCGCGCGAGTCCCATAAGCGCGGCAAAGGCGCAAGGACCGAGAATATCTCCCAAGGATTTGGAAATGCCAAGTCCTTCTTCGGCAAAGCTTGATGCCCATTGTGACATCGCTTGCTCAGCCGCTCCCGCCGAGAGCATAAGCAGAAAGAACGCAACGAAGATGAACGAGCGGAAGATAGAACGCTGATTGCCATTTTTTGTCGGTGCTGCTTCCATCGTGTAGAAGGGAACAAAGCAAAAGAGAATAGCGTTCACGGCGGGGACGAGCGCCCAGACACAGGTAAGAAGCCGCCAATTCTCAATTCCTACGAAGTGGAAGAACAGCGTTGACAAAATAGTCATAAGAACGAGTCCCCAGCAATAGCCCGAATGCATAAAGCTGAGAAGCTTGTTTTTGTTTTTCGCGGGACAAGCCTCAATTATTGGGTTTGCCATTACCTCAATAATGCCGCTTCCGAACGCTCCTATAACGGTTGCGATTATCAGCGCAGGAAATGAGGGGAGAATGCTTGGTAAAAAAGCAAGGGAGATAAGTCCAACAGCGGCACATATCTGACCTATAACTATTGTAATTCGCTTATTGAAGATCTTCGGTACTTTCGAGGCGGTAAAGTCCATAAGCAGCTGTGTTACAAAGCTTATGGCGATAAGCGCGCTTATCTTACCGAGAGATACTCCGAAGTCCTTTTCAAAGGTCGTGAAAAGCAGAGGGGGAAAGTTTATCACCAAGGCCTGATTTATAAGTCCTATAAAGCAGGCGGCGACTGTGTGTTTAACGGTCAATTTCATTTTTTAGCTTGGTTTTCCTTATCAAGTAATATATCGCACAGCGCGATCGCCGTTACAGCCTCAAAAACGGGAACGGCGCGAACGACCACGCAGGGGTCGTGTCTTCCCTTGATAGAGAGCTTAACGGGAGTCATTGATACCATATCGACACTGTCCTGCTCCTTGAATATTGAGGGAGTGGGCTTCATAGCCGCGCGGAAAACGAGGGGCATACCGTCAGTTATTCCGCCAAGTATTCCACCGCAGTTGTTTGTCGTGGTGTATATTTTTTTGCCGTCCGTCGCAAACGAGTCGTTGTTTTGTGAGCCGCGAAGAGACGCGCACTCAAAGCCGTTTCCAAACTCGATGCCCTTTACAGCGGGTATTCCGAAAACGATAGAGGATATCCTGTTTTCGATGCCGTCGAACATATGCTCGCCAAGTCCCGCGGGTATACCGATAGCGGCGACCTCGACGATACCGCCGACAGAATCTCCGTCCTCTCTTGCCGCCACGATCGCCGCCTTCATCGCCTCTCCCGCCTCTATGTCAAGCACGGGAAAATCCGAGCGCTCGCGGAGTATGGCAAGATCGGCGTCGCAGACACTCGAAAGCTCAAAGCCCTTGTCGCGCGCACCGCCAACCGCGTAAAGATGAGCGGCGATAGAAATCCCCTTCGATCTAAGATATTGAAGGCAGATCCCGCCGACTATGCAAAGAGGCGCGGTAAGTCTTCCGGAAAAGTGTCCGCCGCCACGCAGGTCAACTGCCTCTCCGTATTTCATTCTCGCCGCAAAATCCGCGTGAGAGGGGCGGGGAACGAACGAGAGCTCGTTGTAATCGGACGAGCGCTGATTGGTGTTTCTTATTATTGCCTTAAACGTGTCGCCGTTAAGCATACCGTTCTCAACTCCCGATACAAATATGGGAACATCGGGCTCGCGCCTTTTTGTGGAAAAGGCATTTTGTCCCGGAGCGCGGCGCTTCATAAAGGCGGAGAGCTCGTCCATATCAAAGCGAAAGCCTCTCGGAAGTCCCGTGGCTATAACACCTATCTCGTCATCGTGCGACCCACCGTATACGGTAATATTTATATTTTTTCCGTAGCTTGTTGACATATTCAAATTTGTAAGGAAAGAATATTTTTGAAAAAGTCTTCTTTCCCCACGCCCCTATCTCCAAAAAACTTTAAATATATTATACAATAATCGATAGTTGTTTTCAAGTGCTTATAAAAAACACTCTAACTTTAATTTTCAAATTTCCGCCTTTACGGATAAATATTTTTCAACGTCTTCCCAAAAATCCGGATAAGACTTAGAGGCGCACTCCGCTGAGCACACGGTTATGTCCCCTGTGCTTGCCGCCGAGGCGACGCACGCGCTCATTGCTATGCGGTGGTCGTTGAAGCAGTCAACCACACCGCCTGAAAGCCGTGAAGTGCCGTTTATGATAAGCCCGTCATCGGTCTCGGTAGCGTCAGCTCCGAGAGAAGTTAGCAGAGAGAGCACAGACGCTATTCTGTCGCTTTCCTTGAGTCTCAGCCTTGCCGCCCCTCGTATGGTGGTAGTGCCATCGGCAACCGATGCGACTACAGAGAGCGCGGGGACTATATCGGGTATCTGCGAGGCGTCTATATCGATGCCGTGTAGCTTTCTGCCACCTCTTACAGTGACCTCCGAATCCGAGACGGTCACGTCAGCGCCAAAGCGGCGAAGTATGTCGACAATTGCCTTGTCGCCTTGCTTGGAGTCAGCTTTGAGCCCTGTCACCGTGACCTCGCCCTTGCCGATAGCACCCATACAAAGCGGGAAGGCGGCATTTGACCAATCCCCCTCAACCTCAAGAGTGGCGGGGGTGTGGAGTGTCATATTTTCTTTTATGACATATCCGTCGGCGGTCTTTTTGGGCTCAGCGCCAAAGAGAGAAAGCGCGTCCACCGTCATATCGATATATGGCGCGGACTCGGTCTCCCCCTCGATCATCAGCCTGCCGCCCTTGCCCGAAAGTGTGAGAGCAAAGAGCAAGCCGCTTATAAACTGAGAGGAAACGTCGCCTCTTATGCGGTATTCGTCTCCCGAAAGCTCTCCCTCGCATAAAAGCGGATTTGAGCCTTGCTTGGAAAGACGCGCGCCGTGAGCTGTCAGCTCCTCATAAAGAGGGGAGAGCGGACGCTCGGGAAGCCTGCCACGCATATCAAAGCTTGCGTTTATGCCAAGCGCGGGTATTATAGGCAACATAAAGCGCAGAGTAGAGCCGCTTTCGTTACATGGGAGCACGACGCCGTTTACGGGTGTCTTTATTGGTGTTACGTAAAAGTAGGGAGCGTCGTATCGGATAGACGCGCCAAGCGCGCAAAGACACTCCGCCGTCGCTTCTATATCCTTGTTCGTCCTGTCACAGCGCACCACGGTATCGCCGTCAGCAAAGGCGGCGCATATGAGTATGCGGTGAGCGGCGGATTTAGACGATATAGCCCTTATTCTACCCGTGGGTACGGAGGGCTTGACGGTGATATTCATCTTTTAAAGTCCTTTCGCAATAAAATCGCAAAGCTCGTCTATAGGGAGCTTGAGAAGTCTTGTGTCGCCGATAGCATAAGGAACTACGAGCGTTATGTCGTTGCCCTTGCGCTTTTTGTCGGCGGTGGCAACGCTTGCCAGCCGCTCGGCGGTGAAGTCACAGGACGTGGGGAGCTTTTCTCTCTTTAGCGTATCAATTATGAGCGCGAGCTCACTTTCCTCGCAGATCCCCATAGCAACAGCCGCGCGTGTCACGATCACCGTGCCTATCGCTACGGCACTTCCGTGTGATATCGTAAGACCCGAGCACGCCTCGATAGCGTGGCCTATGGTGTGACCGAGGTTGAGAAGCTGGCGACAGCCGCTCTCAAACTCGTCTTCCTCAACGATGCGCGCCTTGTTGCTGACGCACTCCGCGATAACGTCCTCTATCTGAGGCTTGATACCGCCCGAAAGGCTGTCAAAAAAGGCTCTGTCGTTGATGATACCGTACTTTATGACCTCGGCGCAGCCGTCCGCGAATATCTCGGGCGTGAGCGTGTCAAGCGTTGAGTGATCGCATATTACGAGAGAGGGCTGATGGAATGCGCCGAAAAGATTCTTTCCCGCCTTAAGGTCGACCGCCGTTTTGCCGCCAACAGAGGAGTCAACGGCGGATAGCAGTGTTGTGGGCATCTGTACGAATTTTATTCCGCGCATATAAGTAGCCGCCGCGAAGCCGCCCATATCTCCAACAACTCCGCCGCCGAGAGCAAGCAGAATATCGGAGCGTGTCATTCTGTTTTCCGCCATAAACTCGACTATCTCCACGAGCGTAGTAGTGTTTTTTGATTTCTCACCGTGCGGGAAAATAAAAGAAATGGTTTCAAATCCCGCATCATTCATAGACTTTTCCGTTCTCTCAAGATAAAGAGCGGCGACGGTGTCGTCGGTGACGATGCATACCTTGCATTTCTTTTTTATAACGTCAAGACAAAGCTCTCCGCACCTGTCAAGCAGATCATTGCCTATAAGTATATCGTATGGTGTCGAAGCGTTTACTCTGACCTTTCTCATTATCCGTCCACCTTTTCCTTAGCGATTCTTCCGTCGCGCAAGAGCGAGCGGAGCGTGTCCGCGTCGTTGGCGACTATGGCGTCTCTATATTCTGTAAGAGACTTGATGATCGTGTCTATCTCATAGAGCAGAGGCTGCTTGTTCTCAAGGAACAGCTCGGTCCACATATTTTCATTGAGCCAAGCGACACGGGTCATATCCTTGTAGCTTCCTGCCGAAAATCCCTTGTGGTATTGCGCTGTGGGGCTCTTGACGTAAGCGTTTGAGACAATGTGAGCAAGCTGAGAGGTGAAAGCTATCATAATATCGTGCTCCTCAGCAGTGGTCACGCTTATCTTGCCGAACATAGCGGGCTCAAGTAATTTCTTGATCCTTGCGAGAAAATAGATGTCGTCGTAAACGTGAGGCACGAGCACCATAGGCGCGTTCTTAAAAAGCGTAGCCTTCGAGTACTTTATGCCCGAGTACTGCGTTCCCGCCATTGGGTGCGCGCCGACAAACGTGAAGCAATAGTCGGCGGCAAGCCTGAAGCCAACGTCGCATATCTCCTTTTTTATACCGCAAAGGTCCATAACGACAGTCTTTCCGGGGACTGTATAAGGAGCTATTTGTATAAGGTATTTTATCGTTGCCTGCGGATAAAGCGCGATAAAAACTATATCACATTCCGCGATCTTTTCGTTTGTCAGCGTTCCGTCCGAAATGCCCGCGAGAGCGGCATAGCCGAGCGCAGCCTCGTCAATATCATAAGATAGTACGGTATGTCCAGCCGCCTTATATGCCTTTGCCATTGAGCCGCCTATAAGACCGAGTCCGCAAATTCCAACTGTCATTTTATATCTCCTTAGCTGCAGTGAGTACGCGCTTGACCGCATTTATTACGTCAGCGAACGCCTCGGGAGTGAGCGACTGAGGACCGTCACAAAGAGCGTGAGCGGGATCGTTGTGTACCTCTATCATAAGTCCGTGCGCGCCTGCCGCCGCCGCTGCCATAGCCATAGGCTTTACAAGCTTGGCAACGCCCGTCGCGTGCGAGGGGTCGATGATAACGGGAAGGTGAGTGAGCTCCTTGAGCATAGGAACTGCCGAAATATCGAGCGTGTTACGTGTGTAGGTCTCAAAGGTGCGTATGCCGCGCTCACAAAGAATGACATTCTCGTTTCCGCCAGCCATAATGTACTCAGCGGACATAAGCAGCTCCTTGAGGGTGTTCGCGAGTCCGCGCTTGAGAAGAATGGGCTTTTGAGTGCGGCCGAGCTCCTTGAGAAGCTCGAAGTTCTGCATATTTCTCGCGCCGACCTGTATAACGTCTACGTCCTCAAACATAGACAGATGATTTGCGTTCATTATCTCGGTGACGATAGGGAGTCCCGTCTCTGCCTTAGCCTTGACGAGCAGCTCTATGCCGTCAGCTTTAAGTCCTTGGAAGTCGTAAGGAGAGGTCCTCGGCTTGAAAGCGCCGCCGCGCAGCATCGTAGCGCCCGCCGCCTTGACAGCTCTCGCTATCTCCATTACCTGCGCCTCGCTCTCGACAGAGCAGGGGCCTGCCATAATGGCAAAGTCAAGACCGCCAACGCTCGTGTTGCCGACCTTTATCACACTGTCGTCGGGGTGGAATTTTCTGTTCGCGCTCTTAAAGGGCTCGCTTATGCGCTTGACCGTCTCCACCATTTCAAGACCGAGCAAAAGATCTTCATCTATCTTCGAGGTGTCACCTACAAGACCGATGATCGTGTGATCGTGTCCCTTTGAAATATGGACGTCGAGGCCTTGAGATCTCAGCCAAGACGAAAGATTTTCGATCTGCTTGTCGTTTGTTCCCGATTTAAGTACCGCTATCATAATATGTTCTCCTTATTTAGAAAAAAGATTTTTAATATAAAAATGAAGCTCGCGGGTGTTTCCCACGAGCTTCATTAATAGTTTTATGGTAAATATATCATAAACTAAAATTCGCACCAAAAAGCACCCTTATTTTTAAATTACTTAAAGTAATAAAAATAAGAGTAAAAGTACTTGTTTGCGAATACCTTATTCATGATATTTCTCCTTGCATCAATAATAAACTAAGTTTATCACTATAAACGCCGTTTGTCAAGGGGTTTTAAGAAAAAAGTTTAGCGAATTATCGTAATAAAGTGAAAAATGCTTGAAGCACGGTCGATCCTTTGAGCTTTTAAGCTCCTTACCAAGTATCAGGTAGTCGATAGAAACGTCAAAATATTTGGAAAGCTTGACGAGCATATCAATGTCGGGGCTTCGTTTTCCCGTCTCATAATGTGAGAGCGACTCTCTGCTGATAGAAAGAGCCATAGCTACCTTTAGCTGGTTGTAGTTTTTCTGCTTGCGTATCTTCTTCGAGCTGTCGACTGTTTTTTTATATATAGACAAAGCCGCCTTGCGTATAAGGCGGCTTTTACTGTTCAACTTCTAAATCTTCCGAACGGAAGATATCGTCATCTAAAAACTCGGTAAGAGACATACCAAAACCTCGCGCAAGCATAATTACGGTGCTTAAGGTTACCGTTTTATTTCGTCCGTTCATTATACATTGCATACTTCCGTGTTGTATTCCCGATTCTTGCTCTAATCGGTACTGAGACATGCCTTTTTCACGCAATAACTTGGAAATACGTTTTGCGACAGCGTTATTTACAGTCAAGCTGATACCCTCCAACAAGAAGATTTGACTCCGTAGATTTACCTACATATATATTTTATCAAGAAACCGAAAAAATTATAAGAAGGTGTACCTACATACTATTGATTTTTTCATAAAAGTATGATATACTATGTAGGTACACCTACACAAACAAGAGCTGGGCTTGTGATAGCTTATGTTTCGCACTGTTGGGGTTTTGCGTACACAATCAACAAGCACGAAAAAATATCTTCAATCTTGCGAATTTTGAAGAATAGAACACCCACAATGGTGAATCAATTTCACCCTAACTAAGGTATCGGCAACGCCAACACACAATTATTTTTCGTGAGCAACAATAGCGAGCACATAATATTTTTAATGATAGGATCAAGGCGATAGCTATTGTTTCAGCCACGGTACGAACAATTATAGTGGCGTTTGCGGATATAGGCATAGGCACAGTCCTATGCCTTAATTATTTGTGATCGTGTTATAGGAGATACTTCGGCGACGCGCTTAAGTTGGCGTTATCATTTGCCAATGTGAAGATAATCAAACTCACCTACAAATCCTAATTTTGCGAACAAACCAATGTGTTGTTTTCTTTTGCATATGTTCACTATAAAGGTATGGAAATATTGCTTAGTTTTCTTTTGCCTGCGTTCACTATAAAGGTATGGATATATTGTTTAGTTTTCTTTTGCTTACGTTCTCCATAAAGGTATGGATATATTGTTTAGTTTTCTTTTGCTTACGTTCTCCATAAAGGTATGGATATATTGTTTAGTTTTCTTTTGCTTACG
>JAZSNX010000032.1:0-3257 GCA_045536665.1 Eubacteriales bacterium | reverse complement strand
GCGACAGATGTACGTCAGGTAAGTGCGCGATCGACCGCAGAGCTTCCGCCCCCGGTCAGCATGGCGCGGCAAACAAGAAGCAGAGAGAGTATGGAATGCAGCTTCGTGAGAAGCAGAAGACAAAGAGATACTACGGCGTTCTCGAGAAGCAGTTCAAGAACTACTTCGAGGAGGCAGACCGCAGAGAGGGTATGACAGGTGAGAACCTGCTCAAGCTCATCGAGCGCAGACTTGATAACGTAGTATACAGAATGGGTATGGCAGAGAGCCGCAAGGAAGCTCGTCAGCTCGTTCTTCATGAGCATTTTGAGCTTAACGGCAAGAAGGTAAACATTCCTTCCATCATCGTAAGCGCAGGCGACGAGATAAAGGTAAGAGAGAACTTCCGTTCTTCCGCGAAGTGCAAGGCACTTGCAGAGGGACTCGAGTCCAAGATCGCTCCTAAGTGGCTCAGTGTTGACAAAGCAGGTCTTAGCGCGAAGGTAGTAGCCCTTCCCGCGAGAGACGATATCGACTTTGAATTCAACGAGCAGCTTATCGTCGAGCTCTACTCCAAGTAATAGCCTTTGTTTGTGCCGAGCGTGTTGCCTTACGAAAAGGCAACACCGCACAAATGTGAGTACAGCGAAGCGCTGTATAAGTATCGGTTTTTGCTAACAAAAATTAAAAATAGGAGGGTTTATTTGGAATGATCGAGATAGAAAAGCCCAATATAACGACGGTTAACCTCAGTGAGGACGGAACTTGCGGAAAGTTTATCGTTGAGCCCCTTGAGAGAGGCTTCGGAACTACTCTTGGCAACTCATTGCGCAGAATAATGCTGAGCTCCTTGCCCGGCTATGCGGTAACGAGCATCAAGATAGACGGAGTTCTTCACGAGTTTTCAACGATCTCCGGAGTCAAGGAGGACGTAACTGAGATAGTTCTTAACGTAAAAGGAATTATCGCGAAGCTTCACAGCCACGCGCCTAAGACGGTGATTATCGACGTAATAGGCGAGCAGGAGGTAACAGCGGGAGATATCAAGATGGATTCTGACATCGAGATACTCAATCCCACGCATCATATCGCGACTGTTGGTGAGGGCGAGAGATTCTACATGGAGCTCACGTTCGACCACGGCAGAGGCTACGTTTCTCAGGAGAGAAACAAGCAGCTTGATACGCAGATGAGAGCAGGCAACGTGTCCGCTCCTATCGGAACTATCTTCACGGATTCTATCTATACGCCTGTTTACAACGTAAATTATACTGTTGAGAACACCCGTGTAGGTAACGTTACCGACTTCGACAAGCTCACGCTTGAGGTCCTCACGAACGGAACTATAAGCGCAAAGGAAGCGATTTCATTTGGAGCCAAGATACTCAACGAGCATCTCAACTTGTTTGTTGATTTGTCAGACGAGGCAAAGAATGTAGAGATAATGGTCGAAAGAGAAGAAACCAAGAAAGAAAAGGTTCTTGAGATGACTGTTGAAGATCTTGACATGTCTGTACGAAGCCTTAACTGCTTGAAGCGTGCGGGCATCGACACGGTAGAGGATCTTACGAACCGCACCGTGAAAAATATAATAAAGGTTAGAAACCTCGGTAAGAAGTCGCTTGAAGAAATTATACAGAGACTGCACTCTCTTGGACTCGACCTTCGCAAAGAGGAAGAGTAAGAGCGCGGTATAACAGAGATAAGATAAAATACGGCAAAAGGAGGGAATTATAATGCCCGGAACAAGAAAACTTGGCAGACCCACCGCACACAGAAAAGCAATGATGCGCGGTATGGTAACCTTATTGCTGGAGAACGGACAGGTAGAGACGACTCTTACCAGAGCAAAGGAAGTTCGTTCGATAGCTGAAAAAATGATAACACTTGGCAAGAAGAACACTCTTGCAAGTCGCCGTGCAGCACTCGCATACATCACAAAGGAAGAGGTAGTAACAAAGGTATTTGTTGAGCTCGCTCCTATGTACGCAGATCGTAACGGTGGATATACACAGATCTTCAAGCTCGGACCTCGCAGAGGCGACGGCGCTGAGATGGCGATCGTAAAGCTTATCGACTACGTAAAGCCTGAGGCAAAGAAGGCTAAGAAGGATAAGAAGGAAAAGAAGGTTGAAGCACCTCTCGTAGATGCGAAGTGATCTTTGATTTCAAAAAAAGACAGGCACACACCCAAAAGGGTGTGTGCCTGTCTTTTTGTTTGAAAAAGGAAATGTAGACCAAAAGAACACGACATACCTTTCTTTTCTTAAAAAGGCAGTCCTGTATTTTCTTTTGTCTGCTTTGCTTTTTCAAGCAAAAAGCAGGACCTTTTTTCGACAGGCGCATATAATACTTATAAAGGAGGTGTATAATTTGACGGACAGAATGAAATATCAATACAAGGACTGTTCGGCGGTGCTCGGTACGCTTACAAGCGCGCAGAAGGCGCAAAGAGCCCTGTCAAGCGCCGCTATACCAACTATCATTACCAAAAGCGATACCTCCTCCTTGCACCGAGGCTGCGTGTGGAGCGTGAATTTCTCCTGTAATCAGAGGGAGAACGTGCGTGCCGTGCTCGCCTCAACGGGTATCAAGGTGAAGGCGTGGAGTGATGACTATGATATATCTGGATAATGCCGCGACGACCTTTCCAAAGCCTCCCGAGGTCATAGAGGCGGTGCGGCGATGTATGTGCGAGCGTGGCGGCAACCCCGGCAGAGGGGCGCATAAGCTGTCGCTGGCGGCGGCTGAGGCTGTTTATGACTGCCGAACGGAGCTTTGCGAGCTGTTTTCTGCGGCGGACATAGACAGAGTGTTCTTTACCCCAAATACGACCTACGGAATAAACACCGTGCTAAAGGGGTTGCTCAAAAAGGGTGACCACGTGCTTATCTCCGATATGGAGCATAACGCCGTGTGGCGTCCTATCGAGAGGCTCGCGTCGCTTGGTACGATAGAATACAGCGTTTTCAGGACGTATGCCGAGGGCAGACACAGCGCGCCGTGGCGTATATGCGCCGATATTGAGCGGCTTTTGCGCCCTAATACGAGAATGGTGGTGTGTACGCACGCATCAAACGTCTGCTCGTTCGCTCTGCCCACGCGTGAGATAGGCGCGCTTTGCAAGAAACGCGGACTTCTGCTCGTAACTGACGGCGCTCAGGGCGCGGGACACGAGCACATAAATATGAGGGAGATGGGGATAAGCGCTCTTTGTGTGCCCGGACACAAGGGGCTTTACGGCCCACAGGACAGCAAAGCGGTTATTCTTGGCGAGG
>JAZSNX010000026.1:0-3563 GCA_045536665.1 Eubacteriales bacterium | reverse complement strand
GGTCGGGGGTTCGAATCCCTCAAGGCACGCCATAGCAAAAGCACCACTCCGATCGGAGTGGTGCTTTTACTATCTAATGTAGGGGAGGCTATCAGCCTCCCGTGTGTTGAACGATCAAGTTAGGATCTGTCTAAACGTTTGTTTTATGTAACGAACGGACTGTCGAGGACTGTACAGTCCGTTCTATGTCATAAACTAACTATTCGATAAATCCTAATTTACAACAATCATATTTAAAAAATCCCTTGCTTAAATTCGGCATATGTGGTAAAATAAATTAAAATAAAGCATACAAGGACGTAAATATGCAGAAAAAATATAAGACTCTTTCCGAGCTTTTAACTCCCGATTATATGTTTGACTCATTCTCGGACGTCACGCCCGAGTTTTTGTCGAGTCTTGGTATAAAAGCATTACTCATTGACATAGACAATACCCTCGCTCCCTATGAGCAGGCAGAGCCCGATGAGCGCATAATAAATTGGTTTTCGGCTCTTAACGAGAATGGCATAAAGGCGGCGCTTATTTCCAACAATCACCCGCCCCGTGTCGAGCTTTTCAACAAGTCGTTGGGACTTGACGCCTACCCCGACAGCGGAAAGCCAAAGAGCGGTACGCTTCTCGTTGCGATGGAGAAGATGGGCAGCACTCCAGACAATACGGCAGGGCTTGGCGACCAGCTCCTCACCGACACGCTCGCAGTCCACCGTCTCGGTATGATATCCATAATCGTGCCGCCTATAAAGGACAAGACAACGCCGTTTTTTAAGTCAAAGCGCTTGCTTGAGCGTCCCTACATAAGAAAATACCGCAAGGCACACGGCATAACACCCGAGAAAAATTCTCTCAGCGAAAGGACATGGAAATGAAAAGAATAGATTACCCCACCTTTGGCCCAGGAGGTAACAGCGAAGCGTTCTTTGCCGCGGGCAAAAAATCCACGGTCGATGCCCCCGAATGGGTAAAGTCGGTAGGACTTGACGCATACGAATACGAGGCAGGCAGAGGAGTAAACGCAGGCGATACGATACTCAAAAGGATAGGCGAGGAGGCGGCAAAGCACGGCGTGCTTATGTCTCTCCACGCGCCCTACTTCATTTCCCTTTCAAGCGTTGAGGAGGAAAAACGCACAAAGAGCATCGACTACATCAGCCGCTCTCTCAAGGCGTCCGAGCTTCTCGGAGCTGACACGATAGTCATTCACACGGGAAGCGCGGCTACTATCTCACGTGAGGAGGCTATGCGCCTTGCCGCTGACACGCTTGAGCGCAATCTCGAGATCAACGGCGATACCGATATCCGTATGGGACTTGAGACTATGGGAAAGGTCAACCAGCTTGGCACGCTTGACGAGGTCATCACGCTCTGCAAGATATCCCCGAAATACCATCCCGTTGTGGATTTTGGTCACCTCAACGCCCGTCACATAGGCTCTCACTTCCCCGACAGCGACAGCTACCGTCGTGTTTTTGACGCTATCGCCTGCGGGCTTGGTGATGAATACGCCTACAATCTGCACTGCCATTTTTCAAAGATAGAATTTACGGCAAAGGGTGAGAAAAAGCACCTCACGTTTGCCGACAGCGTTTACGGACCGGATTTCGAGCCGCTCGCCGAGGCGATAATAAAGGAGGGCGTATGCCCCCGTATCATCTGCGAGTCCGACGGCACGATGTCCGACGACGCGCTCGCTATGAAGCAGATGTGGCTTTCGGCGGGAGGTAAGCTATGACGCAGCTCTCACGCTTTCAGACGGCGCTCTCCGCTACCGATGCCGATTGCGCGATCATATCGTCTGAGCTAAATATCCGCTATCTTTGCGGCTTTGACTACACCGACGGCTATCTGCTCATATTCCACGATCGCGCGTATCTGCTTGCGGATTTCCGCTATATCGAGGCGGCGCGCTCGGTCGTCAAGGACTTCGAGATAGTAATGCCGCGCGGCGCTATGCTCGAGGAGCTTCGCGCTATCATCACGGACAATGGGGCGACGAGCGCCGCCGTTGAGGACGAAAGCGTTTCGTGCGCTATGTTTTCAAGAATGGGCGAGGCGCTTGGCGGCATCACGCTATGCGCGGGAGCGTCGGAAATACTGCGCGAGCAAAGAGAGATAAAGCTACCTTACGAGCTTGAGCTTATCGCAAAGGCGCAAAGCATAACAGACGCGGCGTTCACGCATATTCTCGACTTTATTTCTCCCGAGGTGACCGAACGAGACGTTGCTCTTGAGCTGGAGTTCTTTATGAGAAAAATGGGTGCGGAAGCGGTTGCGTTTGACACCATTGCCGTGTCGGGAAGCGCCTCTTCTCTGCCTCACGGAGTTCCAAGGGATAAAAAGCTCTCAGAGGGCTTTCTGACTATGGATTTCGGAGCGCGCTACAATGGCTATTGCTCGGATATGACGAGAACGGTGGTCATCGGCAAGGCTGATGAGGATATGAAAACGGTTTACTACACTGTGCTATCCGCCCAAAAAGCGGCGCTCGACGCTATACACGAGGGTATGCGCTGTAAGGACACCGATACTGTCGCGCGCGAGGTAATAAAAAAGGCAGGCTTTGGCGAGTGCTTCGGTCACTCTCTCGGTCACGGAGTTGGAATGTATATACACGAAAGTCCCTCGCTCTCACAAAGAGCAAAGGACACGTCCGTTTTGAGGAAAGGCAACGTCGTAACTGTCGAGCCCGGCATCTATATCGAGGGCAAATATGGCTGCCGCATCGAGGATATGATAGCCATCGACCACGACGGCAAGCTCATAAACCTTACAAAGAGTTCAAAAGAGCTTATTGAAATATAGAACGCGTTTTTTGAGGGAATCTTTCTTACGAGAAAGGTTTCCTCAAGCTCTTTTAATAAATCATTCAAATTAGGATTTATCGGTGTCATAAATATGCGATCGAGGGGAGCTTCTTTAAAAGAAGTTCCCCTCAAAAAATCTTACCATCTACATCTATCCAAGCGGCTTCCAGCCGTCGTTCTGATCGCCAAAGTCATCAACTCCCCAGAAGCTGGCTATTGTTTTGGGTATCTGAACGTTTTCGATAGTCACGTTATTGAAAAGCTCAGCGCCGTCGCCGTACGCGAACACGGGAACGTAGTGACTTGAATGCTCACCGCTTCCGTACGAAAATCCGCCGCTCGAATTGGGCAAAAGCTTGCCCGTCTCGTGGTCTGCCGTAATAAGCACGAACGTGTTGGGGTTATAGAAAGCGTACTCCATAAACAATCCAATCGCCTGATTGAAGCGAACGAGCGCAAGATACGCATTATCCATATCGTTATTGTGGCAATGCTTATCTATATGAGCTTCCTCGTACATCATAAAAAAGCCCTTATCCGACCTTGACAGCGTGTTCAGTGTGTCGGTTATCTTTTTCTCTATGCTGCCAAGCTGAGCGGTGGTGTAATGATCGTAGTCGCATTCTATGATCGTACCGTACTTAGCCACATGCTCGGCTTGCGACGCGCTTATCGACGAGCTGTCGCCTCGGTCATTCGCGTGAGCCGAGAAGCTCGCTGGAGTCGCGCCCGTAGCCGTCTCCGTTTCCATCAGGTGCA
>JAZSNX010000112.1:0-2626 GCA_045536665.1 Eubacteriales bacterium | reverse complement strand
ACCACTTCTGAAAGGTCGTGGTCCTCTGCGAAAAGCCAAATATCAGCAAAAAAGTTGTTGCCTATGTAGGTATGGACGATCCTGCCGTTTTTCGGCGATAATTCAAGCCCCGTCTCTTCCCGTACTTCTCTCAGAGCAGCCGTTATGCTATCGTCACCCGAAAGTGCCGAGCCGCCCGTGCATTCCCACATATTGGGCCAGCCCTTGTGGGGTGCGCGCTTTGTGATAAGGTACTCACCACGGCTGTTTCTGATCCATATATGGACTACGAGATGGTAGTCGCCCTTTTGCAAAAGCTCGCCCCTGCGATGAATCTTGCCCGTCTTGTTTCTGTCAATATCGTAAATATCCCAAAGCTCGCCCTTGCTTGTTTGATTGCAGAGCCAGCCGTTGACCTCTCGCAGAAGGCGAGGCTGAATTTCAGGATAAGTAAGGCTTTCGGGAATACTCTCAACATAGCATATCTCAGCGATCTCACTTGTCTCGGGAATGCTGTCGATGCTCTTTATCTCGGCAAAATAGAGCATCCCGTACTCGTCAACACCGTAAACGGAAACAGGCTTTAAATCAAAATCAACTGCCCCCGTTTCTTCAAAGAGCTCACGCCGTGCCGCTTGTTCGATGGTTTCTCCCGCCTCTCTGTGCCCGCCGGGAATCTCCCAGGTTGAGCGATCCTTGTGTCGGCAAAATATCCATCCTCCGCCGTATCTCGCAGCAATGACTGCATATTTCAGCTTTTCGTCGGGGATTTCTTCGGGCATATAGAATTTTACTTCAATTTTACTCATTTTGTACTCTTTCTTTCTAAATACGTATCCCTATCCATCGAATAAAGATACTCAAATTTTGCTCTGTCGCTATCGTACACGTGAGTTTTGCCGCACTCAGTAAATCCGTTCTTTATAGCGGTTCTTCTGCTTCTTTCATTATAATCGCAGGAGATCAAATATAAAATATCTACCTGTTCATCTTCGAATGCAAATTCCATAAGTGCAGACAGCGCCGCACTTCCGAGACCTTTGCCCCAGCAGTCCTTCTCACCGATGGTCATATCTATCCTGTATACCTTTTTGTCGGGATGCTTTTCGGTAATATCGGCAAGATTCATCTTCTGGAGCCAACAGTCGCCGATTGGCTCGTTTTTGTAAAGCATCAAAAAGCAATATGCATTCTGAGATACCGTACCGTATATACCGCGTACGTCTTCCTCGGTGCAAACCTCAAAGTTTCCCGAATCCGACCAATATACCACCTCAGGGTCGTTATTCCATTTGTATAGCAGAGGTAAGTGTTCATCGAGCAGAGGGATCAGCTCGATTTCATTTTCAGCTTTTAAAACTATATCGTGTTTTCTGATTATGCTCATTTGTAAATCTCCAAATAATATTTGATTCGCTAATGCAGGGGCGACCATTGGTCGTCTGTTTGCATACATACAAACTAAATCTGATGTACAAGTGGAAGTGATCGATAATCTTTTTGTAGGGACCGACGTCCCCGACGGTCTGGACACAGACGAAACGTTTTGTTGTAAATATCATTTGGTTCACGGACCGTCGAGGACGTCGGTCCCTACAAGTGTATTGTGTTACTGTCCGTTTGCGTACCTATTATTTGTTTAGGTTAACGGACGACCAATGGTCATCCCTACAAATGTGGTTTATCGTATCAGTTACCTGTTCTCTTCAAATTCAACGCTCGTATTGTATTTTTTATTGTTGATTTCTTCCTTTTCCTTTATGACGCTTTCGAGGTCAATGCCATAACAATTGGCGATGGCAATGGAATAGTATATAATATCCCAAATTTCTTCGTCGATGGTGTCTTTGATACTATCGCACTTTTGCAGATTCTTACGCATAGCCCTTGCAAGCTCGCCCACCTCTTCGGAGAGCTTTAAGAAATACTCCCTCTTCAATTCAGGATGATAGTCCTTTGATCTTATGTAGTTTTGTAAATATTTGATTGTTGTTTTTCCGTCCATATCGCTGACTCCAAGGTTAAATGTGTTAATATATGCACATTATACCATCCGAACAATTGTTTGTCAACGTATTCTCCTCAACGGTTGGTTTAATAAGCAGTATATATTACAAATTTATTCTTTTTTGTATTTAATATTTGACTTTTTCGGGATAATGTATTATGATATATATTAGCAAATGATGCGCCCGCAAGGGCATATATCGAAAGGAACGTTTTTATTATGGAACAGAGAAGAGTTGACGAACTCAAGGAAATTGCCCGTAATGTCCGTATCGGCATTATCGATGCAGTTCATTCCGCATCCTCCGGCCATCCCGGCGGATCCCTTTCATCAGCAGATATTATGACATATCTGTATTTCGAAGAGCTTAACGTAAATCCCGAAGATCCTCAGATGGCAGACCGTGACAGATTCGTTCTGTCCAAGGGTCATTGCTCACCCGCACTTTATTCCGTTCTTGCACACCGCGGATTTTTCCCCGTTGAGGATCTCAAGACCTTCAGAAAGACAACATCCTATCTCCAGGGTCACCCCGATAAGAACAAGGTTCCCGGCGTAGATATGTCCACAGGCTCTCTCGGTCAGGGCGTATCCGTTGCCTGCGGTATGGCACTCGCTGCAAAGCTTGATAAGTCTGAC
>JAZSNX010000180.1:0-5037 GCA_045536665.1 Eubacteriales bacterium | reverse complement strand
GTTACGGAATTCTCACCAAACATAATATCAATCTGTTCAAATCCTGCGGGAATATTCTCAAGCATGGAATCCGGTTCTAAAACCATCAGTTCGGAAACATCCGCTGAGACGTTATCATGACCATCGCAAATTGTTTTTTGTCAATGGATATGATCTCAAACCGAGACATCTTTACCGAGCTCGCCTTGGGCTTTATGGCGATACCGGTATAGTTGGTCATACTTGACGCCAGACGCGACGCCGTGTCAAGTATCTGGTCTATCTCGGTCATCTTTGCCTTGAGAAGCTGGTTTATCTTGACTACGTCGTGTGTCGTTCGCGCGTATTGCTCAACGAGAGCGTCAACGTAAAATCTGTAGCCCGCCTCACTTGGCACTCTGCCCGCTGAAGTGTGAGGCTGAACGAGATATCCCATCTGCTCAAGCTCAGCCATCTCGTTTCTTATGGTTGCCGAGGAGCAGGACATCAGCGTGTTTTGCAGGATATATTTTGATCCCACAGGCTCTCCGCCCTCTATATGAGCTTCTACTATCGCTTTAAGTATCTGCTTTTTTCGTTCACTCAAAACAGGATTTTCGCTTGCCATACAGTCCTCCCCGTTATATTATTGTTTTAGCACTCTTGAGTTTTAAGTGCTAACCACGTATATAATTTAACACTTTTAAGCTACTTTGTCAAGGGGTTTTCAAAAGTTTTTCAAAAGTTTTTTGTTAATTATCCGTGAACAGTGCTAAAAACACACCGCACGTCGTATTTTACGCCCAAGCTCGCCCATATATTCATAAAAAAAAGGACCGCAACAGCATTTGCGATCCTTATATATTATTTAAATGTAGCTTTCAATTCTTCTGAAGCTGCTTGAGAGCCGCAAGAAACGTCTCGATATCCTTGAACTCGCGATAGACCGAGGCAAAGCGCACGTATGCTACCTCGTCTCTCTGCTTGAGCTTATTCATCACCATCTCGCCTATCTCAACCGTGCTTATCTCGTTTGAAAGCGAATTCTGAAGCTCGCTCTCTATCTCGTTTACTATCTCCTCGGCATTAACAGGTCTCTTCTGGCAAGCCTTGAGGAGTCCTGTGAGAAGCTTGTTTCTATCAAAAAGCTCCTTGCTTCCATTCTTTTTGGTAACGAATATCTGCACTGTTTCGATTATCTCAAAGGTGGTAAAGCGCTTTTGGCACTCGAGACATTCACGGCGGCGGCGAATGCTGTTTCCGTCCTCCACGGGACGTGAATCTATTACCTTACTGTCAGGGCAAGAGCAAGCAGGACATTTCATAGGCGAATTTACTTCCTTTCGGTTGCAGATACGTATTTCGGTTTTATCCTTACTTATTCTACCATATTTTTTAATAAAAGTAAATAGATTATAAAAATTTAACAAATACGCTCTCTTTTAACGTCCGTTATGATATCCGCAAGATGCTCACAGCGCACTCCGCCGTCGCAGATCATATCATACAGGCTCATTATCTCGTTCTCGGTCGTCGATATCATCTCCGCGCAGCTTTGGTCGCTGTCGTTTATGTACACAATAAAAAACGCCTGTCCGCTTATCTCAAAACGGTAAAGTCGATATATCCTTTCCTCAAAAGCTCTTTCTTCGATCAACCTGATATCGGCAGATCTGCTATCGATATGTGTGTTCAACATAAAAAATCTCCTTTGATAGATTACAAAAAGCATTATAGCATACGCAAATTTATGCATAATGTGTATAAAAGCATCAATTAGTTTGCCATTTGACGCTTTTCGACAGTAGTTTTGGTATTATGCGTTGTTTTTTGCATAAACAGTATTATTTTAGTATAATTATTAATTATTTGTTCGATGTTCGGTGCGTTTTTAGCGTTTCCAATTTTTTTGCGTTGCAAAATTATTGCGTATAAAGTATAATAAAGAGTGAATAATGGCATTACCGTGTGCTTATTTTGGCATTTTGGGAGAAAAAACACCTATAAACAAAGGAGAATGCATAATATGAATAAAATTACTTTTCCAAGGCTATCTTGTCTGTCGGCTCGCTTGCTCATATTCGGCTTATACTGTGTGATATGCTATGCTGTATTTATTATGCTCTGTTTACTAACGCACGATACCGCGGTACACGACTACATATCCGCGATACTGTTTCCGTACATACTTGAGCACGTTATTATGAGTCTTGCGCTCATTATTATTGGTGGCGTTCTTTTGGATATCGCGGTACACGAACAAAAAAAGTGAGACTTGGTTTAAAGTCTCACTTTTTTTAAGCCTGCCTATAAGCCGGGTTCTGTCGTGAACGGTCATCAATCTTCGCTCTGCGTCGCCGCAAAGCTTCGAAACAAAGGTTTCGTGCCACCCCCAAGATGTGCCGGACAAGCCTTGTAGCAGGGTGTTGCTTCGAATAGGGTTTACAGCGGACCTATGTTACCATAGGAACGGGTGAGCTCTTACCTCGCCTTTCCATCCTTACCGCATACGCGGCGGTTTATTTCTGTTGCACTTTCCCGACGGTTACCCGTGGCTGACGTTATCAGCTATCCTGTCCTATGAAGCCCGGACTTTCCTCACGGTAATACCTTTCGGCAACATACCGCGCGACCGTTTAGCGGAGCCGCTTACTATTATACCGCAAAGGCGGCGATTTGTCAAGAGAGAGCCAAAAAAGAATTATTTGATGTGAAATCTTCTTTGCATTTCGCGCTTGAAATCAGGCCCCAAAACGATGATGAACGCGATAAGAGAGAGAACGGAGAGGGAAAGCAAAACAACAAGCGGCCAGCTGTTCTTACCGTGATAAAAATGCAGAGTTATGAGAGATCCGATAATA
Organism: Eubacteriales bacterium; assembly: GCA_045536665.1. GTDB lineage: Bacteria > Bacillota > Clostridia > Oscillospirales > CAG-272 > HGM12713. The sequence goes on along the minus strand of JAZSNX010000180.1, from coordinate 2,218 downwards.
GATGCAAAGATAAAATTGATCAAGGGGAGCATATTGTGCTTTTGCGTTTCCAGGTTGGTAAAAAAGAGCACGATGCAGCTCGAAAGTCCGCTAAAGCAGACGATGGGAATAACGAAAAGGGAAAAGCTGTGTACAAACAACAGGTCAATGACTACAAGCAAGATACTGCTCCAAACGGTAACCTTAATGGTTTGGCTGATGCGGTTCAGCTCTACAAGATCGGGGGAGAGCACAAACGTCCATACCACGTAAAGCGACAGGATAACAATGATGCTCCAAAAGGGGCCTTTGATGCAAAGGTTAACGATGAGTGCTGCTGCGGCCACTGCAAAAAAAGGCCAACGAACGATCGATAACATTCTTTTGCGGTTTTTGGGGAGCTTTGTTACTTTTGGATATGTATTTTTAACGTGCATAATAGTCACTCCCTTCCACTGTGGCTTCAACGCCGTCAGCCAACAACAGCTGATACATTTTTTCTTCAAAGGCAGGGTCAAGCGTCATTTTAGAAATAGAGAAGGTTGCAACTCCTGCACAGGTGATGGCAGTGCAGGCAAGTCGGTTGGTCACCTGTGCACCCAAGCAAAAGTCCATAGAGTCAATGTGCTCCATAAACTCCTCGGGGAAGTTAACAACACCAAGGTTGGAAAAGGTCGTGGTATAGATCTTTTCGCCAAGCATACCGTAGATCATTTTTGCAATGGGCTGCTTAATGGCAAGGGGAATGAGTCTGATAGAGCTGACGATATTGACCGCAGCGGTAATCATTTCGCGCATTTTTTCCTTTTCGGCTTTTTGCAAAAGCTGCGCGTTGATCTCTGCAAGCAGCGCTTTCTTATCGCCGATCTTTTCAATGGGAATGCGAATGCCGCAATACATAGAGAAGTTGCGAACGGTTTTGGAGGGGTAGAATTTGCGCATATTGATGGGGAGCTGAATATTGATATCTCCCGAGAGCTCGTCGGTTGAAGCCGAACAGGCGTAAAACATTTGCATCAAAAGGTAAGCCGTTACGGTAGCACCGTAGCTTTTGGCAACCTCGCGCAATTTGGCGGCGTCCATTTTCAAATGCAAAATGCGGCAGGGCTTTCTGCGCGTCATTCTGCCGTTCATTTGTGCTGCAGGCTTATCTACAAAGCCCGAGCTGTTTTTGGCTTTTTCAACCTTAACAAACGCATTTTCAAATTCTTCCTTGGTGGGGGTGTCATTGATATCCCAAATATCCCCAAGCGGCGCTTCTATGCCGCAAAGGCGCAAATATTCCGCCGTCAAAGATTTGAAAAATGTCAGGGCTCCCGTGCCGTCAGTCAGCACGTGAAAGAACTCGGCACTGACGCGATTTTGATGATACATCAGACGGAAGGACTGCGAGCCGCTTGAGGATACTTTAATGGGCTGGCAGGGAAGATTGTGCTCCTCCTCAATCGGAAATCTCTTTTTCACCGTGTCGAGATAGTGCCAAAAGAAGCCCTTTTTGAGCGTGGTTGCAAAGCTTGCATAGCGTTTGATGGTAAAGGTGAGCGCCATTTGCAAAAGCTCGGGAATGACGTCCTCTTTAAAGTAGATCGAAATGCGGAACACCTGCTGACTGCCGTGGTCCATCGAAATGGGATAAATTTTTGCGGCATCGTCAAGGGGAAACCACAAAACAGAGGGGCGCGCATAAAAGCCACCAAGGTTGGAGAGCGCCAAACGGGAGAGGATCTCGGACATCGGAACGCCTTTTTTGTACAGCAAAAGAATAGCCGCTTCAAAATCGGCCCTAAATTGCCTTCTGTTATTTTTAGAGAGCAAAAAATGCGCGTCAAACTCCGAAAAAAACTCACGGAGCAGCGCGTTTTCTGCCTCGGTCAAGGTCTCGGTAAAGGAGGAGAAGGTCGTTTTAATAATCTTCATAAAATCCTCATTTCCAACAAAAATTAAAGTTTTATCTGTATCTCTTTACAGTATATCATATTTTTCGCTATTTTTCAATACCCAATTTCAAAGGTGGGGAAGAAAACGGGAAGGGCAATCTTGCGGACAAAAACGGCGGGAACAAGCACACCCCTTACAATGCACTCATAAACAGCTTCATGCCAACAACCTTCTTAGCGGGCAGGGTCTTGGCGGTGCCTGACCGCTTGCGATAGCCAAAGCGAGCCCTGCGCTCGCACCGACCGTCTGTTTGCGAACCAACAAATCTATTTCGATAATGCTTGTGCGAGAGTTCTTGAAA
>JAZSNX010000203.1:0-2553 GCA_045536665.1 Eubacteriales bacterium | reverse complement strand
TACGTGTTTTTTCTTCACACCGCCACCGCCTTTCAAATAAATATATATTATTATAACATATAAATATAAATAAATTCTTAATAAAACGGCAATTCTTGAATTTTTTGTGTTGAAATTAGGATTTGTCGGTGTGTTTAAATTGCAAATTCGTAGGGGTGAATCACGAATCCCCCGCCGGGGGACACCATAATTATCCAAACGGGCGATTCGTGAATCGCCCCTACGACCTGTTAGAGCCATCTTACCTATAAATCCTAATTCTCAAATCCTTTTCCAATTATTGACACCTATACATTTTTTTGCTATAATATAAACGAAAAAGCTTTCGAGGAGGTGCGCTATGCCTATTACCAACACCACTAATTACACGTTGGAGCTTTTGTATAGCTTCAACAGACATCATATTCGCACAAAATGCATCATTTATTATTCGATATGCGCTTTGACTACCGTATTTTCTTTTCTTTGCTCATTGGTATTTCTTTTCGCCCTCATACATCCCGACATTGAAAACCCTTCCGTTTTGCGATTTCTGTGTTTGCTTTTCATCTTGGGTTTCGACACATATACCATTCTTGCAACGACCGTTTTGTTAAAGTGGAGGGTCAAGAAACAGCCGTGTTTTAACTCTCACTCCGAATATACCTTTTATGAAGACGAGCTCGTTGAGACATCCTCAACCGACAATGTGTCCGCAAGCTCAACCGTAAAATACGCACAAGTATATAAGGTCACCGAAAACAAGCACTGCATTTTTATATACATGTCAGGAAATCAAGCATTTCTTATCGACAAGAGTGGCTTCACAAACGGAACTGCCGAGCAGCTTCGCGTACTTTTGAGAAGCAAGGTAGACGCAAAGAAGCTGAAATTAAAATAAAAAAATCGACAAGCAAAGGCTTGTCGATTTTTTATGGGGTGAGTGATGGGATTCGAACCCACGGCCTCCAGGGCCACAACCTGGCGCTATAACCAACTTAGCTACACCCACCATATCGTCAACGGCAAGTATTATACCATAAACATTTGCTTTTGTCAATACCCATTTTTACTTTTTGTAAAAAAACTTCCGCGTTGTGTATGCGCACTTGACAATGCGGACATCATTATGATATAATAACAGTGCGAGTATAGATTTTTCAAAAGGAGGACTAATTTATGAAAAAATTATTGGCGTGTGTTTTAGCGCTCATTTTGCTCTCGTCAACTCTTCTGGTCTCCTGCAAGGACGACCCTGTTACTCCCCCCGCCTCGTCACCTTCCGATGACAAGCAAACAGACGGCAACGGCGAACAGCCACCCGTCGTTACCGAGCAATCAATAAAGAGCCATATTATGAATCTCTTTGAGGCAGACAGCGAATATCAAAGCAATAATAAGATATTCGAGCATTTTCTCGGCGACTACTCGCTGAGCGTTAAAAGCGGAGCAGATATGAGCCGAATATGGCAAAAGGACGGCGTTACCGTTATGGAATATAATGACGGTCATACCGAATACTCTCTTGTTCAGAACGGATACGTTTTTAAGCTATCCTCCGCAAACGGGCAGACAACGGTCATATCCGCAGAACCACTTCCCTCGGATATACCTCATATTCCCTCTATATTCGACGACTTCGGCATAAGCCTCGCTACGGTTTATACCGATAAGGAATATACGACTGAGTACCCCGTGCTTACCGAGGATATGATAAGCGTTTCCGAGGACCTCTCGGGCGCAACGCTCGCCGACAGCTTTGTACGGTCTTTCGCCAACGCGCTTTTGGACGGGCTTGATTATACCGACGCTGAAAAAGAGTCGTTTTTCTCGGACTACACGGCAAGCGGAAATTACAGAGTTCGCGAGGACAAGCTGACCATAGTCCTGAACGGCACCTTAAAGGAATCGGGTAAGACGGTAATCACTACGGTCGTTGAAAAACACTCAAAGGGATACCGCATAACCGAAACAATGGAGTTCGTTGCCAAGATGGGAGATGCGGACGTTCCCACAAAGGCAGAGGTAACAGTATCGGATCTTGCGTATAACGACGCAAAGGAGATAGTAAGAGCGAGCGTTGTAAGCAAAATAACCATTGAGAACGCGCCTACTGTTATAAACGGAGCTTCTTATATGGTGAGCACCACAAGCACAACGGATATCTCACTTGACGCGGAAAAGAAAAGCTTTAATGCGCGAGTAACACAAGAGGCGACCGCCGAGCTTTCGGGACAGATCTCGACAGGCATCTCCGCCACAGTGCTTGAGGTCAACGGCGGCAATTTCACATACGTTTCATCCTTGAACGGCACGAGCAACGGACAGATATACGGCAAGGACGTGACCTTCGGTACATCCGATGGCGCACAGATACCGCAAGAGGTCTATAAAAAGGTAGAGGAGAAATACAACAGCCTTGTTGGGTAAGTATTTTAAAGCAATACTTCAAACTCCGCAAAAATCTTTTTAAAAATTTTCAATTTGGGTATTGACAAAAGGATTTGTTTGTGGTATCATATTAGGGCAGTTTTGAGACTGCCCTATAATATGCGAGTGTAGTTCAATGGTAGA
>JAZSNX010000214.1:0-2630 GCA_045536665.1 Eubacteriales bacterium | reverse complement strand
TAATTATCGAGATAGCAAAGCTTCTCAGCACTCACTCGTGGATACTCGCTATAATCGCGGGACTTATCATTGCGGGCATACTCGCATCGATAATGTCGACCTCAGACTCTCAGCTTCTCACGGCAGCATCCAGCATCTCCGAGAATATAATCAAAAAGTTCTTCATAAAGGATATGAAGCCAAAGACGACAATGCTCTTTGCCCGTATCACCTGCGCGTTAATTGCGGTGGTTTCTATCATCTTCGCTTGGGATCCCGATAGCTCGGTATTTAATATAGTTTCCTTCGCCTGGGCTGGCTTCGGAGCTGCTTTTGCTCCGCTCGTTCTGTTCTCGCTCTTCTGGAAACGTACCAACAAATGGGGCGCGTTCGCGGGAATAATCTCGGGCGGTGCTTCAGTCATTCTTTGGGAGTACGTCGTAACGCCCTTGGGTGTAAAGCACGGAATTGACGCGCTCACTATCTACGAGCTTCTCCCCGCATTCATAATCGGTTGTATCGCTATCGTTGTAGTCAGCCTTATCACCAAAGCTCCCGACAAGGAGATCATCGAGGAATTTGAAGCGGTCAAGGCAGAAAAATGATCACAAAAAAAGCAAAGGACGAGGAAAAATTCCTCGTCCTTTTTAGCGTTTGAATATATATTGGGCGTTTTTACGCAACGCAAAGTAAAGTATCATTCCGAGCACGCCCGCCGAGATCATCTCACCGACACCGACGCTCAGCATCATAAAAGGTATTGCCTCACTCATCTCGTAGCCGTATGCCAGCACGAAAGGCACGATAATAGCGTTTGAAAGTATCGGCGGCAAAGGTGTGAGCCATTTGAATTTGCGAAGCGCGTACGTTCCAAGAGCTCCAAGCAGCGTTGCGACAGGACCTATCAGCACGTCAAGCCACACAGCGCCCGTCAAAACATTCGCCAATAGACAACCGAGATAAAGTCCGGGTATTGCCGCGGGAGTAAACACGGGAAGTATGCAAAGCATTTCAGAAAGCCTTATCTGCACAACTCCCGAGCTAAGTCCGAAAAGCGAGGACAGATACGTAAGCACCACGTATGCCGCGGCGATTATCGCGCTCTGACAAATAAACAATAACCTTTTTCGTTCCTTCATATTTTGTTTTCTCCTTAGTTTTGTTTTACGTGAGGATGGTTACGAACTCACAATGAACATTGTACCATAAAATCAACTCTATGTCAATACGATTTTGATTTTCAAATCAGGATCTACCGCCTACTTTTATTTTGAAAAGGAAAAGCAAGCCAAAAGCTCCGACATTAACATTATTTTTGGGAAGCTTCTTGAAGGAAGCTTCCCAAAAAACGAGTCCTATCTCCCCATAACGTCCATCAGCTCTGAATAGGTATAAAGCGAGCCGAGACAAACGAGCGGCACGCCGTCACGCCGCGCGGCTTCTCTTGCCGCCTCATACGCCGACCTCAAGCTATCGAAAGGCACTGCGTCTACTCCGTCAGCGCGAAGCACGTCTGCGTATTCCTCAGACGGAAGCGCTCGGGGACTGTCGGGACTTAGCACGAACGCGCGCGAGGCTATCTCAGAGAGACGCATGGCAATATACGAATAGTCCTTATCCTTAAGGACCCCCGTCAGTATATACACTCGACCATCGCCGAAATAGTGCTTTATGCTATCCACCGCGCTGTCTATGCCCTGTGGATTATGCGCGCCATCAAAGATAGTCAGCGGCGAGTTGTCTATTATCTCAAATCTTGCCTGCCAACGCGCCGCCGCTATGCCGTCTCTTACCGCCTGTTCATCAATAGCGAATCCGTATTTTCCGAGGATATCAACAGCGCTGAGCACTACGCAAGCGTTTCTCGGCTGATAGAGCGCGAGCAGCCCAAGGCGCATATTCTCCCATTTTCCAAAATCGAACGTCGTTCCGTCAAGTGTAGCCGACCTTACGACCAAGCGAGAATAGTCGACGGAAAAATATCGTGAGCCGTTCTTCTCTGCCGTGCCCGATATGACCGCCGCCGCATCGCTGTCCTCTCCTCCGTACAGCACAGGACGTCCGTCCTTTATGATTCCCGCCTTTTCGGCGGCTATCTGCTCCACCGTATCCCCAAGAAACGCCGTATGATCAAGGGCGATACCCGTAATGACCGACAAAAGCGGCTCTCTGATTATATTTGTGGAATCAAGTCTACCACCCATTCCCGCCTCAAGCACGACGACGTCGCAGCAGTTACGTCTGAAATACTCAAGAGCCACCGCGGTTATAAGCTCAAATTCGGTGGGGGTATCCTCCATTGAGTCCGCGAACGGGCGCACGTAGGTGGTTATACGCGCAAGCTCGTCGTTGCTTATGGGCTCGCCGTCTATGCACATTCTCTCATTGAAGCATCTGATATATGGGGAGGTATAAAGTCCCGTTTTATATCCGCTTTTGGTGAGTATCGAGGACATCATGGAGCAGAATGAGCCCTTGCCGTTAGTGCCCGCGACATGGATAAATCTCAGCTCCCTCTCGGGATGCCCGAGCAGCTCGCAAAGGCGAGCTATGCGCTCAAGCCCAGGCTTGCAGAACGTCCAGCTTATGCTGTGTATATAATCTAACGATTGATTGTAATCCATAAATTCTCCTAAGTCGGATCGTAGCCA
>JAZSNX010000034.1:0-5721 GCA_045536665.1 Eubacteriales bacterium | reverse complement strand
CGCACGACTGGAAATCGTGTGAACGCTAATACCGTTCCGTGAGTTCGAATCTCACTCCCTCCGCCAACGCAAAGGACGCCAATCGGCGTCCTTTTTGCGTTGGCGGAGAGAGTGACGAACTCACCTTTGCGAAGCAAAAGTGAGTTCGCATTTGAGCCGAAAGGCGTCGGGGAGCTCGCTCACCAGCGCCTCGGCGAAAAATCTTCGCCGTAGGCGAATACCTCACGAACAAAATCATGGTTCAAAACGAAAAGACACCCAATAGGGCGCTTTTTTGCGTAAAACGAATTGACATTTTACGCCTTATGCTTTATAATAAAATCAATAAAAATAATGTGAGGTGCGATATGACTAACGATATTACTAAGATCGACAAAAATCTTGAGGTCAAGGAACACGTTGACGAGGTTGGAATGGCGTTTTACGACGTAAGGCGCGATCCCTTTGACGTATACGGCCTTTACAACTACCGTAACGAGCCCGAATTCAGACGTCTGCCCGACGACGTTGCCGAGTGCGTAAGCGAGAACGTAAAAAAGCTCGCGAGAAATACGGCGGGTGGCAGAGTGCGCTTTTCTACCGATTCCGACGTTGTTACCATAAAGGCGGTTATGACCAGCATATGCCGTCTCCCTCAATCCTCGCTTGTCGGCTTTGGCGGGTTCGACCTTTACGTTGACGATCCCGAAAGCGGCGTCAGCCGTTTTCACAGAGCCTTTATTCCGCCCTTCCACGCAAAGGAGCAGTATGAGGCTGAGGTCAAATTCGGAACAAGAAAGCTTCGATATCTCACCATAAATTTCCCGCCCTATAGCTCGGTCAAGGATCTTTTTGTGGGTATCAAGGATGACACTACTCTCGGTGAGGGCGCGAAATACAAGGACGTTCCGCCTATAGTTTATTACGGAAGCTCGATAACACAAGGCGGATTTGTGTCTCGTCCTGGTAACTCCTATCAGAATATGATATGCAGAAGAAATAATATAGACTATATCAATCTCGGCTTTTCGGGCTCGGGCAAGGCGGAGGACGCTATCGTTGAGTATATGGCAGACCTCTCTATGAGCGCCTTTGTTTGCGACTACGACCACAACGCGCCCGATGTTGAGCATCTCAAAAACACGCACTACAAGATGTACGACAGGATAAGAGACGCGCACCCCGATATTCCGTATATAATTTTGTCGAGGCCCGATTTTGACAGCAACTATAACGCCAATATTCCGAGAAGAAACGTTATATTCGACACCTATCGCCGCGCGAGGGACGAGGGAGACGTCAACGTCTACTACATTGACGGCGCAAGCATATTCAGAGGACCGTTTGAGGACTCGTGTACGGTAGACGGCACGCACCCGAATGACCTTGGCTTTGCTTATATGGCGGAAGCTATTGAGGCGGAGCTCAAGCGCGCTTGGACACAGAACAATATAACCTGATAGGCATATGGTGGATCTTTATGTACGAAGAAAACAGAAAAAAGAAGCTTTCTTATAAAAAATACAGGAACGCCCAGTTGAAAATATCGGCTATGCTTTGCCTTGCGGGCTTTGTGGCGGTGGCTTTTATATTACCGATAGTCGTATTCGCGATATCAGCGTGTTTTGAGGACGTTGGCGTTTATTTCAGCACCGAAAGAGCTTTCGCGGGCGTGATGATGATCGTTCTTGGCATTGTTATGCTTGCTATATTGGCTTTTTGTATGATCCCCTTTATATTGGGGCTTTGTAGGATAATAAACGTTTTGAGATATTATGAAATAGTAATAGACGAGCTTGAATACGTAAAGCCTTTTGAGAAAGAAAAGGTAGAATACAGATCCCATCGTCATAGCAGAAGGATCTGGCTTCACGGGCTATATTTTAAAGAGCGTGGCAAACATCTTGTAACGACAGATCCCGATAAGTATACCGCGGGTGAAAAATATTATCTTGAAATATGCGGAAAAAATAAGATAATTGAGGTCTTTAGCTATGACGATTACGAGCTCGTTAGTTGAGCGAAAAAAATCAAGTGGTACTTTTGAAGTACCACTTGATTTTTTTATTATTCTCTGACTATTCTTGAGTCCTCAACTCCGAGAATGACGGTAGTGTCCTTAGCCTTGCCCTTGAGGATAAGGCGGGCGGTGGGCTTTGTGAACACAAGTCCGTTTACTACGTTGCCCTCGCCGTCTATGACCACGTCGCCGTCGACGATGTTGGTCATAAGTATATTTTCGTTTCCTTCAATGATGACCGATTCGCGTGAGGAATGCATAAACGTGTTGCCGACGATCCTGTTCTTGTCTCCCACTATCTTGAGTCCGATAGCCGTATTCTTTTGTACCTGACGCTCGTCATTCGAGGTTGCGTTGTCCTCATAATACCAGAACATACCGGGGAAATCAACGAGATTGTCGCGGAAAATACAGCTTGATATGTTCTTGAGATAAACGGCGCAGGGCTCTTCGTTCTCAATGGGACTTGAGCCGCAGTTGCGAACAAAGTGAATATCGGTTATATCGACGTTGTGTATTTTGGAATTTGTTCCGTCAAAGAAGAAGCCGTACGAGGGAGTGTCCGCAACGACACACTGACGGAAATGGGCATAGTACGACGCTCTCGGAGCGAAATAAACACCGATACAGCAGCCGTCCATATTTATCTTTTCAAAGGAGCAGGCATCAAGCTCGGAGTTGTCGGCAGCGCAGACCGCTACCGCAAGACCGCAACAGGATATCTTTGAGAACTGTCCTTGGTCTACTCGCTGAGAGCCGAAATAAAGTCCTGCCGAATGTGAGGGATCGTTTATGTTAAGCAGGGGACGTGTGTCCATACCCTTGATGTCGCCCTGTATGCCGAGGTCGCAGACCATAGCTCCCGCGGGTACGTTATCCACGCCTACCGAGACAGCGGGGAAGTCTCTGCCCTTAAGGCGGAGCTTTGTGCCATAGGGTGTTTCAAAGACACCGTTGGGGTCGAGATTGTACGCCCAAACGTCTCCCTCAAGTCTTGAAGAAGGGGTGTCGATAATTATAGTGTTGTTAAGCTCATACGAGCCTGCGGCGAGCTGTATCTTACCGCCGGTCTCCTTGATGGAGTCAAGCGCAGCCTGTATGTCCTTGCCATTTTTTATCATGATTATACTCCTGTCAATTTTTAATCGGGGAATAGCGCAAGATGCGGTATTCCCCATAAATCATTTTTTAATATCAAAGCAACGGTATTCCGTTTTCCTCGCAGATGCGTATAGTCTCGCTATCCCAGATGCTGGACTGTACCTCGCCTATGTGAGCGCAGCCCATCATAAGCATACAAAGTCTGGACTGACCTACGCCGCCGCCAATGGTGAGGGGAAGCTCATCGTTCAGCAGCATCTTGTGGAAGGGAAGCTCTCGTCTGTCGTCACAGCCGGCAAGTGTGAGCTGCCTGTCAAGGCTCTCGGCATCTACACGGATACCCATCGAGGATATCTCAACACCTCTTCCGAGGACGTCGTTCCAGAAGAAGATGTCGCCGTTGAGCTGCCAGTCGTCGTAGTCGGGCGCTCTGCCGTCGTGCGGCTTGCCCGAACGGAGTTTTCCGCCTATTTGCATAATAAATGCTGTTTTATGCTCCTTTACGTACGCGCTCTCACGCTCTGAGCCCGTAAGGTCGGGATACATATCCTCAAGCTCCTGTGTGGTGACGAACGAGACCTCACGGCAAAGCTTTGTCTTGAGCTGAGGGTAGTGCACCTGAAGCCTATCGTTGGTGTTACATATAGCGTTTACTATCGCTGTAACGATAAGCTTAAGAAACTCGGTGTTTCTGTTCTCACGCGTGATTATCTTTTCCCAGTCCCACTGGTCAACGTATATGGAGTGTAGATTGTCAAGCTCCTCGTCACGGCGAATTGCGTTCATATCGGTGTAAAGACCGTTTCCAACCGCGAAATTGTATCTCTTAAGCGCGAGTCGCTTCCATTTAGCGAGGGAGTGAACGACCTGAGCCTCAGCGCCAATTGCGGGCACGTCAAAGGAGACGGGACGCTCATAGCCGTTGAGATTGTCGTTAAGACCCGATTGCTCGGTGACAAAGAGAGGCGCGGATACACGCTTGAGTCCAAGCGCCTCGGAGAATTCCTCTTGAAACGTGCGCTTGATATAAGCTATTGCCTTTTGAGTGTTGTACTCGTCGAGCGGAGGACGGTATCCTTCGGGTACGAATATCTTGTTCATAATATATTTTCCTTCCTTAATGTGAAGTGTTATAAGCTACCATCTACTAATTATATAATAAAATACAGCTAAAATCAATAGATTTTAGAAAAATAGTGATAAAAGTGGCACAAAGACGGCTTTGGGATGGTTTTTAAACAAATTAGGATTTGTTGGTGTATTTAATTTATGATTTCGTAGGGGCGATTCACGAATCGCCCGCTGTGGGAGATCCTTCGGCTACGCTTACGCTCCGCTCAGGATGACACGTTGAGGTGCGAACATCCATCAAACAAATGGTAAAGAATAAATAATATCCAATACGAATGTGTTTATCTCTACAACTTGTAGGTACTGGCGTCTTCGACAGTCCGTTCTATGCCATAAACTAACTATTCGATAAATCCTAATTTAAAAGACATTTTAGCTCTCCGTGGGCGATCTGTTTTATTTGTAGCGAACAAATAAAAGATACGCATAAATGAAAGAGGTCGGTACATAGAGTCCGACCTCTTTCTACATCAGAGAAAAACTTTAAATATATATCTTTCGGCTACATCCATAATCAATTTTTTAAAGTTCTTTGGGGAGCTTGAGGGGACTTTCTTTCAAGAAAGTCCCCTCAAAAAATCGCGTCTCCGCGTCTCCGCGTTTTCGCATTAATATTCGGCGTTGCCTACCGTTCTGGGGAAGGGGAGGACATCACGGATATTGGAGATACCCGTAAGGTACATAATGATACGCTCAAAGCCAAGTCCGTAGCCCGCGTGCTTTGTGCCGCCGAAGCGACGGAGATTGAGATACCACCAATAGTCCTCTTCGTTAAGTCCGCATTCTGCCATACGCGCGGTGAGAACGTCTATCCTCTCCTCACGCTGAGAGCCGCCGATTATCTCGCCGACACCGGGAACTAAGAGGTCCATAGCGGCAACGGTCTTGCCGTCGTCGTTAAGTCTCATATAGAACGCCTTTATCTCCTTCGGATAATCGATAACGAATACGGGACACTTGAATACCTGCTCGGTGAGATATCTCTCGTGCTCGGTCTGAAGGTCGATACCCCACTCAACGGGGTACTTGAAGTCAGCTCCGCTCTTCTTGAGTATCTCTACCGCCTCGGTGTACGTTACCTTCTTATACTCACTTGCCGCAAGCGCCTCAAGGCGAGCCTTAAGTCCCTTTTCGACAAAGCTGTTGAAGAAATCTATCTCCTGAGGACAGTTCTTGAGAACGTGACGGATAATGTACTGTATCATATCCCACGCGAGCTGCATATTGTCGTTAAGGTCGGCGAAGGCTATCTCGGGCTCTATCATCCAGAACTCAGCGGCGTGTCTCGCCGTGTTGGAGTTCTCGGCGCGGAAGGTAGGACCGAAGGTATATATCTTGCCGTAAGCAAGCGCGTATGTCTCACCCTCAAGCTGACCTGAAACGGTGAGATTCGCGGACTTGCCGAAGAAGTCCTGAGAGAAGTCTATCTCGCCGTTCTCCGTTTTTGAAGTCGGATCGTAGCCATGTCGTTCTGTGAGCCAAGGAGTTGA
>JAZSNX010000135.1:0-2368 GCA_045536665.1 Eubacteriales bacterium | reverse complement strand
ATCGAATAGTTAGTTTATGACATAGAACGGACTGTCGAGGACGCCAGTCCGTTCGTTACACAAAGCAAACGTTTAGACAGATCCTAATTTGAGAGGTATTTGTGAGATTCTTCGGCTACGCTTTCGCTTCGCTCAGAATGACACGGCAGGTGAGCGTTATCGGTATTGGGTATTGTTCTCAATGTTTAGTTTTCTTTTGATTAAACTTTCTATAAAGGCATGAATATAATGTTTAGTTTTCTTTTGATTAAGCTTTCTATAAAGGTATGGACATAATGTTTAGTTTTCTTTTGCTTAGTTTTCTTTTGCTTACTTTTCTTTTCGTCAAAAGAAAAGTAAGGGAGCATTAAATACTCCCTTAAACTTTATTACTTACCCACGACAAGCGCGCACCAGCCGTTTTCCTCAGCTTTTTCAACGATGCGCAGACCGTGTTTTTCAAAGCATTCGACAACGTCGTTCGCGCGCTCGGTTATGATACCCGACGCGAGAATGACCGAATTTTCTCCCATATGCACACCTATATCGGGGGTCATACGGATAATGATATCCGCAACGATATTCGCGCAGATAACGTCATACGTACCGCCCGTTCTATCAACTCCGCGCAAGAGGTCGGAAACATCGCACTCGACGTTGCAGAGTCCGCTATCCTTAACATTCTCTCTTGCCACCTTGACGGCAACTGGGTCGATATCGTATGCCTTACACTCCTTAGCGCCAAGCTTAGCGGCGCAAATAGCGAGAATTCCGCTTCCACAGCCAACGTCAAGCACACGCTCACCGCCACGAACGTACTTCTCAAGAAGTCCGATAACAAGACGAGTCGTCTCATGGCTTCCCGTACCAAACGCCATTCCTGGGTCCATACGCACGACCAGCTTGCCCGCGGGCGCGTCGTATTTCTCCCAAGCGGGAACGATAACTATCTTCTCACCTATCTCGATAGGCTTGTAATATGCCTTCCAAGAATTCGCCCAATCCTCCTCGCAAACGCCGCTGATAGTCAGCCTCGCGTCAATTCCGAGATCGGCAAATCTTCCCTTGAGAAAGCTTACGGTATCCGCCGTTCCGCTATCCGCCGGCAGATAGACCGACACCGACGCTACCGTCTTATCGGCATTGAGGATACTCTCGTCTATAAGGTCTCCGTAGCACGTCTTAAGGTCGATATCGCTGTAATCCTCTATCTGGAGATAGTTGGATATCATACTCATAACGGCGCTCGTCTGGTCAAGCTGTTCAAGCGGAACGGTCACCTTAAATTGCGTCCATTCGGTCTCAGTTCCCCAATCCTCGCAAACGTAATCCCTGTCCATATTGCCGCTCCTTACTTTTTGTCAAAAATTCTCTTGAAAAATCCGCTCTTCTTTGAGTAGTTGCTCTCACCGCAAGCATCGGCAAACGCGCGCATATGCTCTCTTTGCTTCTCTGAAAGCCCCTTAGGTATCTCAACCGCAACCGTGAATATAAGATCTCCCTTTCGATTCTGGTTGTTTACGTAGGGCATTCCCTTTTGCTTGAGCGTAAACTGTGTGCCGGGCTGTGTTCCCTCGGGAATAGTGAACTTCTGATTTCCGTCAAGCGTGGGCACGTCTATCTCAGCGCCAAGCGTTGCTTCAGCAACGGTTATCGGAACATCGCAGTAAATATTGTAGCCGTCACGCTCGAAGATATTGTGTCTCTTGACGTTGACGGTAATGATGAGGTCACCCGTAGGTCCGCCGTTTCTGCCGTCACAGCCCTGACCGCGCAGAGCGATACGCTCACCGTCGTCAATTCCCGCGGGGATATTGACACTGAGCTTTTTGGAGACCTTGATATATCCAGTTCCGCGACAGTTAGAGCAAGGATTTTTGATTATCTTACCCGTACCTCTACATCTGTCACACGTTTGAGTGCTCTGGAACGCCATTCCGCCAAGCCTCTGCGTGATCCGTCTCTGACCCTGACCGCCACACGTAGAGCAGGTCTCGGGACTGCTTCCCTTTTCCGCTCCGCTTCCCGAGCAATCGGGACACTTCTGCACACGGTTGAAGGACACGTCCTTCTTAACGCCCGTTGCCGCCTCCTCAAAGGTGATGGTCACTCTCGCGCTGACATCCTCACCCCTCATCGGAGCGTTTTGTCTGCGAGCGGACGAGCCGCCAAAAGCGCCGCCGAATATGTTTCCGAAGATGTCTCCTATATCGCCAAAATCCGAGAAGCCGCCAAAGCCACCGCCGTATCCGCCGCCTGCCGTCTGGTCGAACGCCGCATGACCGAACTGGTCGTACTGCGCCTTCTTATCGGCATCGGAGAGCACGGCATACGCCTCGTTGACCTCCTTGAATTTTGCCTCCGCCTCAGTATCCCCGGGATTCATATC
>JAZSNX010000122.1:0-14916 GCA_045536665.1 Eubacteriales bacterium | reverse complement strand
TTGCCTTTGAGCCGTCGGACGTGCTTACGGTGTAGAGCACCTCATTGCCGTCGCGGTTGGTATCAACGATATCGCTGAAGTTCTCAGCGATCTGCTCTCTCTTGGTGGGCTCGTCCGCTGAAAGAACGAAGAATACTCTGACATCGCCTTCTCTGAGACCGTAACCGTAAATAAAGCTTCCGTCATCGGATATCGCTACGGGGTAGAGATTCTTAGCGGCGGATATCGCGTTACCGTCAGTGTAGATGTAGAGGTTGTCCGCAGAGCCGTCCTCCTTATGCTTAGCATAAGCAACCGTGCTTGCGTCAGCGGAGATGTGGAACATATAATCGTGCTCGTCGTCGGACTCGAAGTCGGTTACGAGAACGTCAGCGTGATCTCTGGAGATCCTCTGCTCTCCGTCTTTATCGTTGTAGAAGAAAACGCCGTTCTCAAGCTCAAGCCAAACAACACCGGGCTCAAGGCTTGCGGTAGCGAGGACCTTGTCGACGGGGCTGCCCGTGATGGTCTCTATCTTCTTGCCCTTGAGGATATGGACTCTATAGCCTTCTTCGCTGCTTTCGATAATGTAAGCAAAGGAATTATCGGCAGCCTTGATAAGCTCGATCTCGTCCTCATACTGAGCGACGACCTCACCGTTTGCCGCTACGTAGTATATTCCGTCGGGATCGGAGAAGGTAACGTATGTGTTGCTATCGAGCATCACATCCTTGCCGTTTGCCGAAGCGAATATAACGACGAGAGCGATTATGAGGATCACCGCTACAACGGCAGCTGCCGCGATGATTATGGAAGAAAGGTTGGGAGCAGAGCCCTTTCCTTGCTTCTTTGCCGTGCTCTTCTTATTTGTAGAGGAGCTTGTGAAAGCACCGAAGTCGTCGGTTTCCGATGCGCCCGCATCATATGTAAGAATATCATTCTTGGGTGCGCGAGCGGTGTTGTTCTGCGCGCCTGCTGTTGCGAATGACGGGCGGAAGTTATTCTTTAAGAACATATAAACCTCCATAAGAAATTTACTATTTGCATATTTTGATATGATATTATAACATATTTATATAAGTTTTGATACAACATATTATTAATAAATTGTGAACTTGTTGTTAACAACACAATATCTTGTGACAAAAGGTGTCATTTATGCCTGTATTTTGAGCTTGCTTTTTTAAAAATGTAAAAAAATGGAACTCGAAAGCTTGTCATAATCGGGCTCGGACGAACATATGCTTTGACAGAACGAGGTCAGATGCGGAGGTGTGTATGGCGACGGTCATAAAAGAAAGGCAAAGACGTATGAGCGGACTTCCCGCGTCTCTTTTTGGGGTGCTGCCGCCGTCTCTTTATTTTGAGCTTGAGAGCCTTGCGAGCGCAGGTGTGCCGATCGACGAGATCCGTCTGAGAGGCGGCAGACGAGCCTACGTTACGTCAGGGGGGAGGAATCTGCCGCTTGACTGTATCGTTGAGCATAGGCAGATAGAGGAGATAGTGGAGAACGTCTGTGACGGTTCTATGTACGCTCACGCGGATACGATACGCAAGGGCTACGTCACGCTTGACGGCGGAGTGCGTATCGGTATGGTCGGCAGGGCGAGCGTGGAGAATGGACGCATAATAGGCGTTTACGACATAAGCGGACTTTGCGTACGCATACCAAGCGCTGTGTTTGGTGTTGGCAGACGTGTGTTGGAGCTCTTGCGTGACAGCGCGCTTGAGGGTGGGGTGCTGGTATATTCTCCGCCCGGTGAGGGAAAAACGACCTTGCTTCGCGCGGTGAGCGCCTCTCTGGCGTCGGGCTCTGCCGCAAAGCGAGTGGTGGTGGTAGACAGCCGTGGCGAGCTTGGGGCGTTTCTCCGCGGAGCGGAGCTCTCCTTGGACGTGCTTTCGGGGTATCCGAAGCCTGAGGGGATAGAGATAGCGGCAAGGAGCATGAACGCTCAGCTCATCGTTTGTGACGAGATAGGAGACGAGGCGGAGGTGAGAGCAATGATCGCGGCTCAGAACTGCGGTGTGCCCTTACTTGCCTCGGCTCACGCCTCAAGCATAGACGGGCTTTTAAGAAGAACGGGGATCGCCGCTCTTCATAAGGCGGCGGTGTTCGGCGCGTACGTCGGAATAAGAAGAAATGAGAGAGAACGGGAATATACGTATTCAGTTACGAGATACGGGGAGGCAGATGAGCGCTTTAAAGGTGATCGGGGCAATAATAATAGCTCTTAGCGGGATAGTCGGCTCTTTCACTCTCAACCGAGCGGCGAGACGCTCACTTGAGCAGACCGAGGGCTTCATAACGCTTATCAAGCGCTTGCGTTCCGATATAGATTGCTTTTCGCTGCCACTGCCGACGGCTCTTGAGAGATGCCCTGCTGAGGTATATATAAAATGTGGTTACTTTTTAGGGCAGACACCAAGGAGCGTTAGGGCGCTTATAGAGGCGTGCTCCGTAAGCGACGCGGAGAGCTTTAGGATAATGAAAGCGTTTGCGGGGAGCATAGGGCGCGGATACAGAGAGGAGCAGCTCGCTATCTGCGACTATTATGCGGATCTGCTTGAGGAGCGTAGACAAAGGCTTTATGAGCAGCTGCCGACAAGAACAAAAAGAAACAGCGCTTTGTGCTTGTGCGGAGCGCTGGCTGTGGTCATACTGTTGATCTGATCGGGGGAGAAAAAATAAAATGGATGTGAGCCTTATATTGAAGATAGCCGGCGTTGGCGTGCTTGTGTCGGTAATGGTGGCTATACTCAACAAATCGGGCAGGGACGAGCAAGCGATGCTCGTTACGGTCGCGGGAATACTCGTCGTTATGCTGATGCTCGTTCAGGAGATAGGCGCTCTTTTTGAGAGCGTACAGACGATATTCGGCTTTTAGTATGGATATGGATATATTTAAAATATGTGGCATCGCGGTGCTGTGCTCGGTCGTGGGCGCTGTGCTGGGACGAACTCTTGGCGGTATGGCTACCGCGCTTAAGATGGCGGGACTGTGTCTTGTGCTTGGAGGCGCGGTGGCACTCACGGGAGAGATAACCGAACAGGTATCTCTTTTGACTGGAATAGAGCGCACGGCGGATTACGTATCCGTTATGACCAAGGCTCTCGGCATTACCGTTCTTTGCAGGATATGCTCGGACGTTTGCCGCGACTGTGGGGACGCGTCTCTCGCCTCCGCGGTGGAGAGCGTGGGCAAGCTGACGCTCGTCGCGCTTGCGCTCCCTATGATATGGGGGCTTGCCGAGCATGCCGTTGCGCTCGCGGAGGGCTTGTGATGAGCGCGCGGCTTACGCGAAAAGCCTGCAAGCTTGCTTTGGTGTTACTTGCGGTATTCCTGCTCGTATGTGTTTTTTGCTTTGACGGCGCATGCGCTGAAACGGACGAGCAGGTGATAGAGGATATTGCCGATATTGCGGGAGACGTATCAGAGAAAACAGGCTCTGAGGCGCTTGCGGATATTGCCGATCCCGATAATACGGAAAATGCCCTTATGTCCGCGCTTGAGCCGAAAAGGCTGTTGACAGACGTGCTTTCATACGTAAGCGCGGGAATTCCCGACGCTGTCGCCTTGCTTGGCGTTTTGTCGGGTCTTATCCTGCTGTGCGCTCTTTGCAATGCCGTGTGCGCGGGGCTGTCGGGCGGTACTTTACAAAAGGGCTTTGAGTTTTGCTCGACCGCCGCTGTAATGACGGCGATAGTAGGCACACAATACGGTAGTATAGAGCTCGTGTCAAAATATTTCGACGATCTGTCGAGCCTTATGGAAAGCATGATACCGATAACGGGCGTTGTGTGGGCGATGGGCGGAAACGTGTCAACGGCGTCGGTGGGAATGGCGGGACTGTACGCGCTGTTGACGGTGCTTCAAAGAGTGTGCGCCGTAACGATCTTGCCCGTTTGCTGCGTGATGGGTATGATAGCTGTCTGCTCAGGTCTTTCGGAGGGGGCGCTTCTCACGGGCTTCGGAGGAGCGGTCAAAAAGATATACAACTTCGTGATAGGCGCGATAATGACAGTGCTCGTGTTTGCGCTCAGCGCGCAGACGTCGGTGGCGAGCGCCGCTGATACGGTGAGCGCGAGAGGCGCTAAGCTGATAAGCTCGACGGTGATACCCGTAGTCGGCGGAGCTGTGGGAGATACGCTGAGGACAGTCGCTGGGAGCGTGCAGTACGTAAAGAGCGTTGTGGGAATAGGCGGCATAGTGTTTGTCGTTTACGTGACTTTGCCTGTTTTTATAGCTATCCTGCTCTCAAGGGTCGTTCTGCTGATCACCTCAAGTATGGCGGGAATGCTTGGATGCGGCAGAGAAGCGAGGCTTCTTGATGAGCTCGGAAACATATACGGCTGTATGCTCGGGGCTGTATCGATAAGCGCTATCGCGTTTTGCGTTGCGCTCGCGGTATTCGTGAAATGCACTGTCGCGGCGTCGTGAGGTGTGTATGAAGGAATATATGATAGCGCTCTTTGGAGTGTGCTGCGTGGCGGCTGTCGTAAAAAATGTAAGCTCGGGAAACGCGATGAAAAAGCATATTGAGATAGTATGTGCCCTCTGCGTGATATCCGCGCTTGTTTTGCCGATATTTGACGTATTTTCTGACTTTAAAGGGATAGACTTTGTGTTTGAGGATAATAGTTATCTTGAAGATGATTATGTCGAAATTTACAATCAATATCTTGTGGAGAAGAGAGTGGATCTTGCTGAGACTGCTATATCAAGCTCTGTGTGTAATAGCTTGGGGGTTGCCGACGGGGCTATAAGGATCAAGCTCTATCTCGATGATAGCGGTGCGCAGATAATATCCGCCACTGCTGTGATAAGCAAAGATGCCGTCACCGCCGACCCTGCCGAAATAGCCCTACATATACGGCAAACGCTCGGAGTGGAATGTGAGGTAGTGTATCAGCTTTTTGACGAATAAAACAAAAAAATTAATTAATATTTCGAAAACAAACGAAAAACGGAGATAACAGTGTGTCGGAAAATGTAAATAGATCCTCGAGCAAATGGCGGAGGATAATATTGATAGCGTTAGCGGGAATAGTGGGAGCGGCACTTATAATATTCAGCGGATTTGACGAGAAGACCGATAGCGCGGAGAATCATTCTCAGGCTGATCCATATGCCGAGGCTAACGCCTACGCTCTTGCGGTGGAAACACGCGTGGCGGAGCTGTGCGGAGGGGTCAAGGGAGCGGGAGAGGTAAAGGTACTTGTCAGCCTCAAGGGCGGATATAAGACCGTTTACGCTATCGACTCTCAATCCAATTCCACCGGATACAAGAGTGAGGTGGTCATGTCTGGTAGCGGCTCAGCGCAAAAGCCGCTCGTGGCGGCTTATGAAAACCCCGAAATTGCGGGAGTAGGCATTGTTTGTACGGGTGGAGACGACCCCGCGGTACGACAGGAGATAATAGAGCTGGTCTCGGCATCGCTCAACGTAAGTACAAATAAAATTTTCGTTGCCTCGTGTGAGTGATGTGGTATATTTGCGAATGGCGCAAAATATATATGTAGCGTAGAATTAAAATTCGGAGGAACGTATTATGAAGCTTAGTGATCTTAAAACAAAGACCTTGGATATTTGCCGAAGGATAGGCAAAAGAAATTTCATTATTATAGGAGCGATAGCGCTGACGGTAGTCGCTATCGCGGTCAACGTCGTTATCGTAACGAGCAACAGAGACGACGGCTTTGATTACGATCAAAGCGCGGGAATGGACGCGGGCGGACAGCAGAACGAAAACCAGCAGAAGCCTTCGACAGATGAGGAAAATACTGAGGATACCTATTTTTCGAGCGTTCAGGTCAACCGTCAGCGCACGAGAGACGAGGCGATAGAGGTGCTTCAATCCGTAGTTGACAACGCCGCCGCTACCGAGACCGCCAAGAATGAGGCGCTTGCGCAGATAGGCAAGCTTGCCGACATTATGGAGGCTGAGGCGAATATCGAGACGCTTATAGTCGCAAAGGGCTTTGAGGAGTGTGTCGCGGTCATAAGCGACGGCTCTGTAAGCATCGTGGTCAAGAGCGACGGTCTTATGCCCGCTCAGATATCTCAGATAAACGAGATAGTTTACGAGCAGTCGGGAATAAAGCCTGTTAACGTTAAAATAATAGAGAGATAAGAGACATTCTTTATTTAGGTGGTGTGACTTAAATGGGCTTTGACAAGGAATGCAGAGACGGCTATTTTGCCGCCGCCAATACGGGAAAAGGCTTTGTCAGCTATTTTGATGAGATATTCTTTGGAGATGATATCAAGCAGAGATACATAATCAAGGGCGGTCCGGGTACGGGCAAGAGCAGCTTTATGCGCAGAGCGGCTGAGAGAGCGCGCTCGAAGGGGAGACGTGTGCAAACGTATTATTGCTCCTCGGACACCGCATCCTTAGACGGAATAATAATAGACGGCAGCATAGCTGTCTTCGACGGTACAGCGCCTCATTCATATGACGCTCGACTCCCCGGTGCGTGCGACGAGATCATAAATCTCGGAGCGTTTTGGAACAAGGAGATGCTGACAGGGCAAGGAGAGCTTCTTTCCGTGTACGCGAGGGATAAGAAGTCGGCGTACTCAAACGCTTACGGCTATTTGAGAGCCGCGGCTGATATCGACGCTACGCTCAGGGCGGTGATAAGCGAGTGCGTGATGACAGAGAAGATGCGTGCCGCCGTGCGCAGAATAAGCGAGAAGAGCTTTGGCGTATGTGGCGATAGCCCAACGCTTTGCCACCGTCAGGTCGAGGCGCTCGGTGTTCATGGCAAGGTGCGTTTATCAACGCTTTATGAGCTTGCGAGTCGGCGATATGCTGTGATAGACTTTTACGGTGTAGCAGGGCTTTATACGCGAGAGCTTGTCGCTCGGGCGCTCAAGTGTGGGCAGAGCGTATACGTGTCTGACGACGTCGTAACGGGCATCGCGAACGAGATATATTTTCCCGATACAGGCGACTATGTTTTCGTCGCGAGCGCGGCTGAGGATGTTGACGAGAGCATAACGAAGATAAATATGAAGCGCTTTGCGGACACGGCAAAAATATCGCAGTCAAGACGTTATTACCGAGCCGCGAGGCAAGCGTATAAGACGCTTGTCGAGCTTGCCGCAAGGGAGCTGTCGGTAGCGGGAACGATACACGCCGATATGGAGAGGGTGTACGTAGCGAGCATGGATTTCGATGCTCTGCGCCAATACACTGATATGCTTTTGGATAAGATAATATAACAAAGATCGTGAGTCGTTGGCGCGCCAACGGCTCACTTTTTGATATATAAACGTAGGAGTTAAAAAGAACGGTCCTAATCGTATAGTCGTTTGAAAAATCATACAATGGTCAAGAATTATTCAAAATGAGGACACAGATATGTAGTATATTATAATATGAAGTATAATGTTCTTTTTACGGAGGGTATACGGTGTTAGAGATAAAGGAGCTTTCAAAGAGCTATGCGGACGTTGATGTTTTGAGCGGCGTCAGTATATGCTTTGATGGAAAGGGAATATACGGAATACTCGGCGGTAAGGACTCGGGTAAGACTACTCTCGCAAGGCTTATTTGCGGCTGTGAGGACGCACAGGGCGGCGAGGTGCTTCTTGACGGTGAGCGTATGTCGAGAAAGGCTAAGGCGCTCAAGAAAAAGGTCAGACTTGTGCCTACCTCTCTTACGCTCGATGATATGATGACCGCTGTGGAGTATCTTGATTTCGTCGGTCAGACTATGGGGGTCGACTCAAATAAGAGATACAGGCAGATCAAGGAGGCGCTTGAGCTGTGCGGTCTTGACGAATTCGGCAGCCGCCCTTTCGGCGCGCTCGCCAAGCCGCAAAAGGCGAGACTTTCCTTGGCGGCGTCTCTTATCGGAAACCCCGATGTTATCGTGCTTGACGCTCCCTTGGGCACGTCTCTTATCTCTGAGCTCGGTGAGGTACTCTCAATGCTCGCGAAGATCAAGACTGTCATTCTTTTTGGGAGCAGACCGCAGGACGTAAGAGAGCTTTGCGGAAGCGTCGCTATACTGCACAACGGCAGAATAGCCGTTAGCGGAACTATCGAGCAAATAGAGCAAAGACTCAACGCCGAGCGTCAGATGTTCATAACTGTCCGCGGTGACAGGGATAAGGTACGCGAAGCGGTGAGCGCCGTTGAGAAGGTCATTTCCGTTAAGCTCGACAAGTCAGAGGCGAATAACGTCTGCACATATGCCATCGAGCATACGGGCGACGATAACATAAAGGATAAGATATTCTCGGCTCTCTCAGCGATAGGCGCGCCTATGCTTTCGGTTAGAATGGTCAAGCTTACGCTTGAGGACGTCTACTACTCACTTTCATCAAGTGATACCAAGGAAAAGAGAGGAGAGACAGGAAAATGAGCATTCGTAACGTTATAACGGTAGCACAAAAAGAGCTTCGACAAGCGTTTATGGGGCTTTACGCTTATATGACCGTCGGCGTTATCGCCATAGCGGGAGCTATATTTCTCATTCTCGGAAATCTCGCGTATTCGTCCGACAGCATACTATCCGTGCTTTCAAATATGTCGCTTGTTATCGCGCTCATACTCCCCGTGACGGCTGTCAACAGCTTCGCGAGTAAAAAGAGAGATACCGACGCCATTTACGATATCATGCCGCTCGGAACTGCCGATATTGTAGTCGGTAAGTATTTGTCGGCTCTATCGCAGACACTGATACCCACTCTTTTTATGGTGGTGCTTTTCCCACTTGCCGCGTCGCTTTTTTCGCAAAGCTTTGATATGGCGGTCACATACTCGTCGGGCGTCGCGTTCGTATTCTTCTGCGCGGCTCTTCTTGCGGTGTACTTCTTCGTAGCCGCGCGAGCTAAGAACAGGATAAGAGCCTATATCTATTGCTATATCATTGCGGTGCTCTGGTATCTTGGTGGAATTGCGCTCTCCGCTATTCCTCTGACACCTCTTGTTTCGTTTATCTGCTTTGCGGTGGTGGCGCTGCTGGCTTGCGTTGCGCTGTATCTGCTGCTCAGACGCATATGGTTCAGTGTGGCGTTGCTCGCCGTGCTTGAGGGAGCGTTTACGGCGCTGTACCTTTTGAGACCCGAGATTTACGTCCGTGCCTTTGAGACGGTGTGCGCGCGTTTTGCGATATTTACATGCTTTGACCGCTTTGTATGCGGTATATTCGATATAAGGACCATAGCTTCCTTTGTAGCTATAGCGCTTACATTCGTGCTTCTGGCGGTACGCAGATACGCTCAAAGATACGACGCCGCGCCAAAAAAAGAGGGGCTTCGCATATCCGGTATGACCTCAAGGGCGGTAGTGCCGCTCGTGCTTGCAGTAGCCGTGCTGTTTACCGTAGGAGTGGGAGCTGTACCGAATAAATACGCTATGCTCGACGCTACCGATGGCGGCAAGAATTCGGTCTCGGACAAGGCTCGTGAGTATCTTGTGGGACTCGACGAGGACGTGACGATATATTTGCTTGAGCCTACGGGCCTTGCGCCAAACTACGAGATGTATCTTGAGGAGCTGGTGTCATGCAGTCCGAGGCTTACGCTTGAAAAGATATATTACGCAAACACCCCCGAGTTTTACAGTGAGCGCGGACTGTCAACTGACAGTATAAGCGTTAACAGCCTTGTGATAGAGAGCGGCGACAGCGCTCAGTATCTGAGCTATCTTGGTCTGTTCACCTACACGAACGAAACACTTGGATTTTCCGAGATATCCATAACGGAATACAATTATTACTATCAGATGTTCACAAGCAACAGCGCTTACGCGGACTATATGAGCGCTATCGAATACGATACAAAAATGTATTTTTGCGGCGACAGCGCAATTCTCGGTTATATAGAGTACGTTACCGCTGACATCATTCCCACTCAGTATGCTCTC
The DNA here is from genome assembly GCA_045536665.1 of Eubacteriales bacterium. GTDB lineage: Bacteria > Bacillota > Clostridia > Oscillospirales > CAG-272 > HGM12713. The sequence continues at coordinate 5,055 of JAZSNX010000122.1, read as the reverse complement.
ACAGGGCACGGAGAGAGCGGAAGTGACGACGAGCAGAGTCCGTACTACGGTATTCCAACGGTAGACCTATCGGTGGGCGATATTCCCGCGGATGCCTCGAGCATATTGATAAATATGCCCACAAGGGACGTAAGCGAGACAGAAAAGCAGGCGTTGCTTGAATACCTTGAGCGCGGCGGACAGCTTACGTTCATTACCGACGAGGAGGTGTTCGATATGCCGAATATTATGGCGGTGCTGGCATCCTACGGAATGAGCGCGCAAAAGAGCTTTGTTAAAACGGAGATCACCGATGAGAACGGCAAGACCGTAAAGACGAGCGAGCTCGTTCCCGTTATAGAAACGGATAACGACATTCTTTACGCCCTTGACGGAACGAAGCTGTCGGCAACCGTCAAGAATGCTAACGCTATTCAAAGAGACGCTACCGTAAGAGAGAATCTCTTGCACTATCCTCTGGTGACCTTTACCGACGGCGATAGCGAGTCCGCGTCCTTTACGAGCATACTTGCCTGCGCCGCTGAGACTGATAGCGGAGCGCGTGTCGTGTGGTTTACGGGCGGAGACTCCTATAACGACGTGGAGAACGAAGCATGCGCTGCGGCTGTGTATTCGCTGTATTGGACGAGTATGCAGTATACCACTGATGTGCCTGAGATACCGTCTGTTATGTATCAAAGCGCAATGAGCAAGGTCGAGTCTGGCTCGGCGACCGCGATAGGCGTTTTACTTGTGATCGTTCCCGTAGCGTTTATGGGCTTGGGCGCGGTTATGGTTTACAGACGCAAAAAAGCAAGATAAGGTGTATATAAATAATGAAGATTATCACTCTGACACTTAACGTTGCCCTTGACGTGCATTGCTATACCGAAAGCTTTGCGGCGGGGCATGAGAATATCGCCAAGATACTGTCACGCGACGCGGGCGGCAAGGGAATAAATATCTCCCGTGCCTTGCGCGCTATGGGCGTGCCGAATACCGCGGTAGCGGTGCTTGGCGGCGAGGGGCGAGAGGACTTTGAGCGACAGCTTGCCGCGGACGGGATAAACGCCGTTACGGTAGAGGTAGCGGGGAGAATACGCGAGAATATTACCGTGCATACAAGAAGCGGAGCTGAGACCCGCATAAGCTTTGCGGGCCCTGTTGTAACAGGAGCGCTGCTTGATGAGGTGTATGCCACGCTCTCTCCGATCATCGATGCGGATACCGTGCTGACCTTTACGGGAAGCGCGCCCGAGGGACTAAGCACAGCGGAGCTCGTGAGCTTTCTCTCAAGAGTTAAGGAGCGGGGAGTCAAGCTCGTGATAGACAGCCGCTCGCTATCGAAGGACGACGTGATTGCTCTTAAGCCTTTTCTGATAAAGCCAAACGAGGACGAGGTGGCGGCATACGCGGATAGTATGGTTACCGACCTTAAAAGCGCGGCGTGTGCGGCTGAGCGCTTGAGAGAGCGGGGGATAGAGAATGTAATGATAAGCCTTGGAGCAAGAGGCGCGGCGCTATGCGGCGAGGAGGGCTCTTTTGTGGCAAGCGCTCCGAGCATTGACGCTCTTTCTACGATTGGCGCGGGCGATAGCTCTATTGCCGGTTTTCTCGCGGCGGCGAGAGAGGGGCTGACGAAACAGGACGTGCTCCGCACAGCAGTGGCATACGGAAGCGCGGCGTGTCTTACGGCAGGAACAAGACCGCCGAAAAGAGAAGATATACTCAAGCTGTTTGGAACGATAGATGTCAAGCAGATCAGATAATACAGTCAAATAACCAAATAGAAAATAGCGTAGCTGTGAGCCCCACGGCTGCGCTACTTTTCTTTTGAAAAAGAAAATGTAGGCAACGACCGCAAGCGGTTGTCAAAGAAAACGAAACAATGTATTCATTCCTGTATAGAGAACGTAAGTAAAAGAAAACGCTGACACAGATACAATCGTTAAATTTAGGATTTGTCGGTGTGATTAAATTGCAATTTCGTAGGGGCGATTCACGAATCGCCCCTACGGCCTGTTAGATCCATCTCCCCTATAGCTCCCAAATTGAACGTATGTTTTTATTTACAGTCATATTATTCCTTGGCGGTATGAATACTAAAAAATAATTTTATTCCTCTATCCTTTTATGACAAAATATTCGCAAGTGTGGGTGTATAATAATGGTAATAAATGGAAAAGAGGGTTGATATGGGGCAAACGGTGTACGTCGATCTGTTCTTTATGATAAATTTCAGCATGGATTTTCTTTGTTTCTTTTTGTCGACACAGCTTCTCGGAGAAAAATTGAAGCTTTTAAGAACGCTTTTAGCGGCAGTGCTTGGCGGTGTTTATGCCTGCGTGGCGCTGTTTCTGCCGATAGGCGGCTTTTTGGCGCTCTCACTTGACGTGCTTTTGTGCGTGCTGATGTGTGTCATAGCCTTTGGCGTTGCTCGGTCGGTTTTATTACATACACTCGTTTACTTTGCGGTGTCTATGACTCTCGGCGGCTTTATGAGCGCGCTGTTCGCCTTACTCAATAAGGCAGACCTCGGTATCGGTACGCTTGAGAGCGACGGAATATCCGCCTGGGTGCTCGCCCTTCTCGCGATAATAAGCGCTGTGTTAGCGCTTGTCGGTACAAGATTCTTCAGACGAAGGACCGCTATAAGATACGCAAGCGTAGCCTTGGAGCTTGGCGGTGGGAGAAGGGAGCTCAGAGCCTTTTGCGACAGCGGAAACCTTTTGCGTGACCCAATCAGCGGTAGAGCGTGCGTATTAGTCAGCGCGGAGGCGCTTAAGGGCTTTGTCGGAGATGAGGTAATAAGGGCGGCTCGAACGAAAAACGTAGCGCCGCTCGCAAGCACCGACTCGGGTATGGCAAGGCGAGTGCGCCTGATACCGACGAGGACGGCAACAGGTGACGGTTGCCTGTTGGCGATACGACCCGATAGGATACTTGTTGGAGACGACGGCGAAAAGCCTCAGAAGGAGGTAGACGCGTATCTTGCGCTGAGTGAGGCGGAGAGCTTCTCAGAGGGCTGTGAGGCGCTTTTGCCGAATGAATTATTGGTATGACGGATATGGAGGAATTATATGAGAGCTTTGTTGAGATTGCTTGAAAAAATGGGAGATAAGATAAAGGCGTTTTTTAGGCGGTTGTTTTGGAGAAGGCACACTCCGTTTGGGAACGTAAGGGAAGAGGATAGGGGCGTTTATTATATCAATGGCGCGGATATACTGCCACCGCCGCTGACACGTGAGGAGGAGAGCGAGGTGCTCTCAAGACTTGGCAGCGAGGAAAGCGCGAGGCAGATGCTCATAGAGCATAATCTGAGGCTCGTAGTGTATATAGCCAAGCGCTTTGAGAATACGGGGGCGGGACTTGAGGATCTCGTTTCTATCGGCACGATAGGTCTTATCAAGGCAATAAACACCTTTCAGGTAGATAAGAACATCAAGCTCGCTACGTACGCCTCGCGCTGTATAGAGAACGAGATACTTATGTATATACGCAAGCATTCCGGTACACGAGCTGAGGTATCCATAGACGAGCCGCTCAATATCGATTGGGACGGAAATGAGCTATTGCTTGCCGACGTCCTCGGTAGCGATGATGTCAGCATATCCTTTGAGATAGAGCAGATGGAAGAAAAGATGGCGGTAAGAAGGGCGGTCGCCGCTCTTGAGGAAAGAGAGCGAGTGATAATCGAGATGAGATACGGCATAGGCGGACAGAAGGAGATGACACAAAAGGAGGTCGCCGACAGACTTGGAATATCGCAGTCATACATATCAAGGCTTGAGAAAAAGATCATCGCGAAGCTCAGAGATGACATCAAGGCAAGCTACTGAAAATAAAAAGATACTTATCGCCTTTGGCACTCGTCCCGAGGCGATAAAAATATGCCCGCTTATAGGCGAGCTTTACCTAAGAGAGGGCGTGGACGTAAAGGTATGCGTCAGCTCACAGCATAAGGAGCTGCTTTTTGGAGTGCTTGACGATTTCGGTATGACCGCCGACTACGACCTCGGAGTTATGAGCGAGTCTCAAACGCTGTTTGACGTAACTGTTCGTGTTCTTGAGCGTATGCGAAAGGTGCTTTTGCATGAGCGCCCCGACGTGGTTGCCGTGCACGGCGATACCACCACAGCCTTTGCCGTCTCGCTTGCCTGCTTTTATTTGGGTATTCCCACAGCGCACGTTGAGGCAGGTCTGAGAACGAATAATATTCACAGTCCCTTTCCTGAGGAATTCAACCGCCGCGCAATAGCTCTGAGCGCGAAATATCACTTTGCGCCCACCGATAAGGCGCGGCAAAATCTTTTACTTGAGGGAATACCCGAGAGGAATATATTCGTGACGGGTAATACGGTCATCGATGCGGTGAGGTCGACGGTCAAAAGTGATTTTTCTCACCCATTGCTTGATGCGGCAGACAGCAAAAGAATAATATTCCTTACGGCTCATAGACGTGAGAACATATCTGTTCTTGAGGAAATGCTTGGCGCGGTCTTGCGAATAGCGGAGAAATACGATGACATTGTCTTTATCTACCCCGTGCACCCAAATCCTACCGTCAGAGAGATAGCGGAGCGAACGCTTGGAGAGTGCGAGGGTGTGCGGCTTTGTCCGCCGCTTGGGGTGAGGGAATGTCATAATATTCTCGCAAGGAGCTATCTCGCGCTTACGGACTCGGGTGGACTTCAAGAGGAAGCGGCGGCGCTCGGCGTGCCTGTGCTCGTTATGCGTGATACCACCGAACGCCCCGAGGGCGTGAGCGCGGGCGCGGCGTGGCTGGTGGGAACTGATCGGGACGCTATATTTAAAAGCGTTTGTACTATACTTGATGACGGCAAGCTGCATAAAAAAATGTCGCGCTCTCAAAATCCTTACGGACAGGGAAGCGCAAGCAAAATAATAGCGGATATCCTATTGAGAAAATGAATTTTACTTTGGCTTTTTGTGTTCAAATTAGGATTTACCTACTTTTCTTTTAAAAAAGAAAAGGTAGGCAAAAGAAAACGAAACATTATATTCACATCTTGATAGAGAGTGTAGGCAAAAGAAAACGAAACATTAAAGTCGGAT
>JAZSNX010000061.1:0-2895 GCA_045536665.1 Eubacteriales bacterium | reverse complement strand
CAAGGAGGAGAATAATGAAAAAATTACTTATAGCCATATTTGGCGAAGAAAACGCAGAAAAGCCTGCAGTAAAGGCAATAGCATACGCCGCTCTCGGAACAGCGATAGCGCTTGTTTTAGCAGTCATTATCCTCATTGTTTCCTCGATAGTGTCTGCTGTAACGGGCACGGGCGATACGGACATCCCCGCTGACAACGGCGGCAACAAGACCAACGATAACACCGATCCCATCCAGTCGACCGTAACCATCGAGTATACCGACATTACGGCAAACGACCTTAACGCAATGCTTGGTGAGAAGGTAAGCATCAAGAACGACCGCACAAGCATCGAGGGAGGCGTATACTACGCGGCTCTCCCGAACGATACGCTCGTCAAGAGCGCTCAGACGGCTCTGGACAAGATGCTCGTCGAGTTTTACAAAGCAAACAAGACAAAGCTCGTCATCGATACAGAAAAAACGGAGTGTAACGTTCCCTACGTTCACGGTGGCGACGGAAAATATACCGTTTTGATGGATACATATAAGGAAGAATCGACATTCAACGTTGCTCTGTATCAGTGGATATACACCAACGCCTATAAGTACGGCTTCGTATACAACGGAAATACGTTTACCTACGTTGGAGTCGCGTCGGCTACTTATATGAAGAACAACGACAATATGAGCTACACAGCCTTTCTCACTAAGGTAAAGACGGCAACGTCCAACCTTACGGTAAAGGTATCGACTACAAGCTACGAGATATATTATCTTTCCGCAAGCGCTGAGCTCAAAGTGCCTTCGAACTGTTCTTATACCGTTATCGCGGTCGGTAACGACGGATATATCATAACCGTTAATACCTCAAAGAAGGTAAACAGCTAAATAAAACAAAATATGCAGGGGCGAATACCGCCCCTGCATAAAGCATTTAATTACAAATATAGAAAGACAACTCAGATGAAAATTCTCGCAATCGGCGACGTCGTGGGCACTCGTGCCGTCGCTTATCTCAAACAGACCCTTTGGTCCAAAAGACAGGAGCTTGGCGCTGACTTCGTTATAGCAAACGGAGAAAACGCGTCCGATATCCACGGCATTTGCACAGCTGACGCGGAGGAGCTGCTCGCAAGCGGCGTTGATATGATAACGCTCGGAAATCACTCCTTTGGCAGACGTGACATTTGCGCTATGCTCTCAGACTCAAACAGCGTCATTCGCCCCGCGAACTACCCTGCCTGTGTCCCCGGAAGCGGCAGCTCTATACTCAACATTGACGGCTGGAAGATACTTTGCATAAACGTATTGGGAACTGCTCTTATGGACTCTATGGCGTGTCCGTTCTCTACGGTAGACAGGATACTTTCCCGTGAGGAGGGTAGCTACGACGTCTCCATTATGGATATACACGCCGAGTCTACGTCAGAGAAGATCGCCTTAGGCAGGTATTTCGACGGCAAAATAAACGTAATGTTCGGTACGCACACGCACGTTCCCACAGCTGACGAGCAGATACTTCCCGCGGGAAGCGGATATATCACAGACATTGGTATGACAGGTCCTGTGAACGGTATCATAGGCGCGGACTCGCAGGCGGTCATAGAGCGAATGAGAACAAAGATACCCACTCATTTCAAGGTCGCCGACGGCGATATAAAGGCGCACGGCGCGCTCTTCACGCTTGACACGAGCGCAAAAAAGGTAACGGAAGTACGAAGAATAACGTTCTAAGGGAGAGTATCATGGAAAACTCACTCAACACATATTCCACCGCCGCTCTCGCCTATCTCGGCGACTGCGTTATCGAGCTGCGCGTGAGAGAGAGGCTTGTAAAAAAAGGACTCTCCTCTTCGGCAAGGCTCAACAAAGCGGCTCTTGAATACGTCAGAGCGACACGCCAGGCAGAGGCGATGAAGAACATCATTTCCCTGCTCTCAGATGAGGAAACGGCTGTGTTCCACAGAGGCAGAAATATGGGACATTCAAGCACGCCCAAATCGGCGACCGTGGCAGAATACCGCGCCGCTACGGGTATGGAGGCTTTGTTTGGCTATCTTCACCTCGCAGGTCGCAAGGAGCGTATCGATGAGCTTTTCGACGCCGCATACGGACAAATACAGTAACTTATAAAACGAAAGGATAAAACACAATGACAAATCCAGTGATCAAGATCAACGTACGTGACTTCGGCACTATGACTGCCGAGCTCTACCCCGAAAAAGCGCCTAAGACTGTGGCAAACTTCATCAAGCTTGCCGAGGACGGCTTCTTTACAGGTCTTATCTTCCACCGCATAATCAAAGGCTTTATGATACAGGGCGGCGGCTACACCGAGGATATGGGCGACACCGACGCAAAGAGCATCAAGGGCGAGTTCCGCGCTAACGGCTTTATGCAGAACGACCTCAAGCACACAAGAGGAGTTTTGTCTATGGCTCGTACGTCCGACCCCGACTCAGCGTCATCTCAGTTCTTCGTAATGCATCAGGACGCTCCGCACCTCGACGCGCAGTACGCAGGCTTCGGCAAGCTGACCGACGGCTTCGACGTTCTCGACGCTATCGCTTCCGTTAAAACGGGCAGCTACGGCTGGTATATGCAGGACGTTCCCAAAACCCCCGTTGTCATCGAGAGCATCGAGGTAGTTAGTAAATAAAAATATAACCGTATTTTTCAGGGGGCTTTCAAAGAAAGCCCCCCTAAAATCTCCAAAAATAACTACAAATTAGGATTTATCGAATAGTTAGTTTATGGCATAGAACGGACTGTCGAGGACACCAGACCGTTCGTTACACAAAGCAAACGTTTAGACAGATCCTAATTTCATCTTTCAACACACGGGAGGCTGATAGCCTCCCCTACATTTTTATTGGCATTTCCACGTTTCGTAGGGGAGGATATTATCCTCCCG
>JAZSNX010000123.1:0-21122 GCA_045536665.1 Eubacteriales bacterium | reverse complement strand
AGGTATTAACGAAAAGCGCCACTCGATGAGTTTTATTACAGCGCTTTCTCTGTCATTCACAAACCTGCTTACGAAAAAGGCGAGGACTATTCTCACCTCGTTTGCGGGCTCTATCGGCATAATCGGTATCGCGCTTATACTCTCGCTTTCCAACGGTATTCAGGCATATATAGATCAGGTTCAGGAGGACACACTCTCAACCTATCCCCTATCCATACAAAAGGAAACTCAGGACCTCTCCGCTATGATGAGCGCTATGATGGAGGTCGCGGAGCTTGAGGGAGAGATAGACCCCAATAAGATCTACGTTGACGACTCGCTCGGCACGATGATGTCGGCTATGTCGGCAACTGTCAGCAACGACCTTGTAAAGTTCAAGGCTTACATTGAGGAGCACTACGACGAGATAAAGGATTCCGTCAGCGACGTACAGTACACCTACGACTTTGATCTTCAGGTGTTCACCGAGGACGGAAAGACACAGGTAAGCCCCACCGAGATATTCGACAATATGGGTAGCTCCTTTGCGGGTATCAGCGAAATGATGGATACTATAGGCGGCTTCTCGGTAATGTCGGAAATGATAAACAACCAAGAGCTACTTGACCAGCAGTATGAGCTTGTTGGCGAGAGTAGCCATTGGCCTACTAAACCGAACGAGGTAGTGTTAGTCATCAACAAGAACAACCAGATAAGCAAAATGACACTTTATATGCTCGGTGTGCTTCCTCAGGAAGAGCTTGAGGATATAATGAAGGAGCTTATGACAGAGGGAACGTATGATTCCTCTCATATGGAGGAATACACGCTTGACGACTTCCTCGGTATGAAATTCTATATGCTCAACACTCAGGATTTCTACTACAAGACAAATAAAACCTACACGACAGACAACGGCTCGACACACTATATCTGGAACGACATTCGTGAAGATATCGGCTTTGATCAGCAAAAGTTCGTTACCGAGAACGGCATCGAGCTTGTGATCTCCGGTATAGTACGTCCCAAGGACGGCGCTACCGCAAGCTCTATTTCGGGAGCTATCGGCTACACCAAGGGACTTACGGATATGATCCTCGAGCTCAACACTAAGAGTGAGGTCATCAATCAGCAAAAGACAACCCCCACACACAACGTTCTCACGGGTCTGAAATTCGAGAGAACCAAATACACCCCCGAGACCATCGACGAGCTTCTCGCAAAGATAGACGCCGCAACCAAAGCATCCTTCTATGAGTTCGTCGGAGAGATGATACTCTCAAATCCCGAGTTTGCGGATAGACTCAACGTAACCGATGCTGAATCCTTCCTTGGCGTATTCTTCCTTATGCCGCAGGATAAGCAGATCGAGATAATAACAGGAATGCTTGAGGCGGCAAAGGCAAACAACTCCGTAGGACTTGATATGCTTTGCACGTACGTGCTGACCCCCGCGATGGGCGGTATCACCGTTACTCAGGATAACCTTGTAAGGCTGTTGCCCATAATGAGTATGGAGCAGCTCGGCGCAACACTTATGGGATACGTCAACCCCGACGATCCTATGGCATCAGTCCCCGGTCTTATAACGCTTGCGGGCGACGCTATGACAGGTATTTATGATAAGGTTTCAGAGGCCGTCAAGACAATGACGATAAACGACGAGATATTCCTTAAGCTTCTTACGCAGACGTCTGCTGACGATCCTACCTTTATTCAGCTTGAGGAGACGCTCTACAATCTCGCTCCCCAGACCGACGCTACGCTTGACTCTACGCTCAAGCTGCTCGGCGATGCCGAGAAGGCAGCTCCCGCATCTATCAACTTCTATGCTAAGGATTTTGAGTCCAAGGACAAGATAGAAGCGTTTATAAAGAACTATAACGACACTCGCGAAAATGAGCTTGATAAGGTACAGTACACCGATATCGTCGGAGCTATGATGTCCTCTGTTTCGCTCATAATCAACGTTATCTCCTACGTTCTTATCGCGTTCGTATCCATTTCTCTTATAGTTTCCTCGATAATGATAGGTATCATAACCTATATCTCGGTTCTTGAGAGAACTAAGGAGATCGGTATTCTTCGCTCGATCGGCGCGTCCAAGAAGGATATATCGAGAGTATTCAATGCGGAAACGCTTATCGTCGGACTTACGGCGGGTCTCTTCGGTATAGCTATAACCATTCTTATATGCATCATTGCCAACCCGATACTCCACCATCTCACCGGAGTGGAGACCCTCAACGCCGCGCTGCCTTGGGTGGGCGGAGTCGCGCTGGTGCTCATCAGTATGTTCCTGACACTCATCGCGGGACTGCTCCCCTCGAGGATAGCCGCTAAGAAGGATCCTGTCGAGGCACTTCGTACCGAATAAAAGTATAAAAAACTCAAGCCAACATCTATGCGTGTGTTGGCTTGAGATAACGAAAAGGAAAAATAATTATGGGAAAGATAAAATCGGCAATATACCGCTTTATGTACGGTCGCTACGGCACAGACAAGCTCGGAAATTGCTTGATGATAGTATACGTTGTTATCGTTCTTCTTCATACTGTTTTGACTATATTCATAGATAACGTGTTTTTTGACCTCATCTCGTGGCTTGTAGCAATAGCGCTCTTTGTTCTGATAATATGGCGTATGATGTCAAGAAAGATAGCAAAACGCCGTCTTGAGAACGAAAAATTCTGCAATTTTTTCAAGCTTAGAAAGAATAAGTTCAAGGACAGAAAAACTCACGTATACCGCACCTGCCCCGCTTGCAAGGCAACGCTTCGTCTGCCTCGCGCGAAGGGCGTTCATACCGTGGTCTGCCCTCGCTGTAAGCATAGGTTTTCAGTCAAGGGTAACTAAAACGACCTGCTCCGTTTGCTACGGAGCAGGCTCTTTTTTTATATGTAATGCGTTTTTTACGGAGATAGCCTACCGAAAGAAGCTTCCCTCAAACTCACTTCAATACGTTAAATTAGTATCTGAGGGGGAAATAGATCCAATAAGCCATAGGGACGAATCCACCGATCCTACTTTAAGTGTCCCAAAAACATCACTTTGCTTTGTTTTTTATGGTTTATGTATTCATATTCCTTTCTTTTTCACGCTCGATCTAACACACCTCACAAACTTTCGCAAAATCGAAGCTATATATTGACAATAGTTCGGAAATCCGATATAATATATTCAAGGAGGTGATACGTGAATAAATGTGTGATATTTGCGGCAGACCGTTTTGCGTCGGGAACTGCCCCGCCTATTCGGGCGACAAAGCAGACGGCGGAAAGCTCATTTGCGTCTGCGGAGAATGTAACAAAAAGCTATACCTTGCGGACAGGATAATACGAACGGCTCGCTATCCACTCTGCGCAGAATGCGCAAGCGTCATAAAAGAGGATGAGACTGTCTGGCAAGCTCTGATAAAGTTATAAACAAAAAAAGAAAGAGAGGAATTCTATGGTCCATATGCCGATAGGCAAAGAAGAAAGAAATTACGTTGAAAACTATCTTAAGACCTACGCTATAAACAAAAAGCTCTTGGGAATGGAGAAATACCGCGCCGAGTACCTGTCAAGAGGGGCATCGTTTCTCGATAGCGCCGATGAGCCTATACTCAACGAAGCGCCGCTTGCGCGCGCAAAAATGTTTGGCGTTCGTCATTTTATACTCGACCTGCCCAATTCAGATGAAAAGCTATTCCTTTATTACCATTACATAAAGGGCGAGTCCACCGAAAGATGCGCCGAGCTGCTTGGCATATCCCGCAGAAGCGCCTTTCGTATGCGCAACAGGGCGCTCGAGCTTGCATATAAAAAATATGCCCTTGACATGTAGTAAAAAAGGGTGTATAATAACCTCGACGAAAAAAGAAAAAGGAGAGCTATTATGAACTTTTCAAAGCTTGACAAGCTTATGGACACCCTGCCCAATCTTGACTTCCCGCTTGCCGCTCTTATAGTTACCAAGGACGGTGAGACTGTTTACCGCAAGATGGTAGGACACTCCGACAATGAGAAAACACAGCCCTTGACGGGCGATGAGATATACTGGATATTCTCAGCCACTAAGGTCATAACCTGTATCGCCGCTATGCGACTCGTTGAGCGTGGTCTTATCGATATAAACGATCCCGTATCAAAATACATTCCCGAGTTTGGAAATTTGACCGTAAAGAATAAGGACGGCAGTATTACTCCCGCGACGGAGACGATGAGAATAGTTCATCTGTTCACTATGTCGGGCGGTATGGACTACGACTTAAAGTCTCCAAATATACTTGAGGCAAAGGACAAGAGCACGCTCGGTCTTGTCCGTGCTATGGCAGAAAAGTCTTTGTGCTTTGAACCAGGAACGCGCTACAAATACAGTTTTTGCCACGACGTCCTTGCGGCTGTAGTCGAGGTGGTCAGCGGTATGAGATACTCCGACTATCTTCAGAAGAATATATTTGAGCCGCTCGGTATCGTTGATATGGGCTTCCATCCGAACGACGCGCAAAAGGCGCGATTCGCGGATATGTATTCGTTCAGAAACGGTATTATGAAGTCATCGCCCAAGGAGCTTCATAATCCCTATATACTCTCCCCCGACTATGACAGCGGCGGCGCGGGACTCTTCGCCACCGTTGACGAATATATCAAGATAGTTACCGCCATCGCGTGTGGCGGCACGGCAAAGAACGGCTACGTGCTTCTTCGCCCCGAAACTATCGAGATGATGAAGGAAAACAGACTCTGCGACAAGGCACTCGACGACTTCGCGAAGCACGGCTACGGCTGGGGACTTTGCGGACGTACGCATATGCGCCCCGAGGTGTCGTTCGCGCTCTCTCCCATTGGCGAGATGGGCTGGGACGGCGCGGCAGGCGCTTACGTTTTGATAGACACCGACAACCGTATCGCTATGTACTTCGGCACGCATATCTGCGGTTGTAGCTACGTCTACGCAAAGATACACCCCAGACTCCGCGACTATCTCTACGAGGATCTTGCGAATCAATAAACGCCAAAAGAAAATGACGGAAGCTTTCTTAGTGAAGGCTTCCGTCATTTTTTATTCAACAGGATATTTAAAATCGTTTTTCTTTGAGTCAAGCACGGCGAGGTATTCCCTTGCCTCACGCTTTGCCGCGTCAAGTGAAAGCTCGCGGTAGTTGCCGCACTCCTTGCGCTCCGCGCCAAACATCTGCGTGGCGTTCTCTGCTATCTCATAAAGCGCTTTTTTGACCTCGTCAAGCACCGTCTCGGGCGCTGTGTCTCTGACAAGCAGATAAAAGCCCGTGCGACAGCCCATCGGTCCAAAATATATAACACTCTCTCCAATATCCGAGTTCCGAATATACGTCGCGAACATATGCTCAAGAGAGTGCATTGTGAGATTATCCATATAGTCGCCGGCGTTAGGCACGCGAGTTCGCATATCGTAGGTGGTTATATCTCCGTCTATACGCGATATATATATTCCCTTTCCAATAAAGTCGTGATCGACCGAAAAGCTTGTTATCCTTCTCATATTACTGCCCCTTTTTATTTTGTAATAGTATTATACACTTATACGCCGTCTTTGTCAAGTTTTTTGAATATCAGACACCTTTTTTGCCGATAATATTCTTGGAAATACTTTGTAAAGGAGAAATTTTATGGAGCTTTATTACAAGATAGACGGCAGAGGCGCGGAGTCACTTAAGGGCACAAAGACCGAACAAAATCTCAACACCGCGCTTGCGGGCGAGTCAAGAGCATACCTCAAATACAAATGGTTTGAGCAGCACGCCAAACGGCAAGGGCTTATCGAGATAGCGGATATTTTCCGCGAGACCGCCGACAATGAGATGGAGCACGCCGAAATATGGTTTCGCTTCTTGGGCGGCTGGGGAGACACACAGCACAATCTCCAGAACGCCGCTATGGGCGAGCACTATGAGTGGGCGACGATGTACGCGGACTTTGCCAAGGACGCGCGAGAAGAGGGCTTTGAGTTTTTAGCTGGGCTTTTCGAGCGGGTCGGAGAGATAGAGCGTATGCACGAGGAAAGATATATGAACTACCATGCCGCTATCGAGCAAAAGACCTTACTCACCTCGGAGAGCGAGGACACCAAATGGATATGTCTAAACTGCGGCAACGTCGTCACAGCAAAGGACGCGCCTCTGAAATGCTCCGTATGTCAAGCAGAAAGCGGATATTTCAAAAAAATTCAATAAGACGTAGGATGCGTTTTTTTGGGGAAAACTTCTTGAAAGAAGTTTTCCCCAAACCCTTTTCAAGAACTTTTAAGAATTTTATTAAAGTGCCAATATTATTGGTGGGTTAGATTATGCAATAAATGGGTAATCGAGGACGTCGACACCCCTACTGCTCCCAATATTGGTACGACGGTAGGGGAGCGCCTTGGCGCTCCCGCTCGTTATACAAATCTAACTATTTGATAAATCCTAATTTAAGGAACATTTCAATGTCAGAGTTTTTTTGCTTACTTTTCTTTTAAAAGAAAAGTAAGGCTTTCGTATTCAACGCGGTGAGCTTTGTCTTTTCACGTATTCGGTTGGTGTCGCCCCCGTTATTTGCTTGAATGCGTAATTGAAATTACGAATGCTTGAAAAGCCGCTCTGCATTGCAATGTCCGCTACCTTAAGGTCTGTCGTCTCTATCAGTCTGGTCGCGTGATTTACGCGGTGCTCGTTGACAAGAGATGAAAAGCTTATCTGATAATTGTCACTTAAAAGACGGCTGAGATAGTGCGGCTCGTATCCAAAGCAATCCCCCACCGAGGCGAGAGTCAGCCTTTCGGTGTAATGCGCCGCGATGTAGTCGAGTATCTCGCAAATGAGCTCACTCTTTTGATATGAGCGTTGCTTGAACACAGTCTGACGTGAGTAGCAGTCGCAGACGGCGTAAAAGCACGCCTTTTTTATCATCACGGCGGAGCTTTCCGAAAAGATCAGCTTGCTCTTTACAAAGGTGTCGGTATCGGTATCGCAACAAAAAACCGAGCGCTCTCCCTCAAGCTCTCTTATCTGCGAGGCAAAATGCGAAACGTATTGCTCAGAGAACACGGCTATCCAATATTTTGCGTGTCCGTCGGGAACAATAGCGTGTATTTGGTTTGGCAGGATAAGCGCATATTCGTTTGCCTCAACGGTGTCACTATCACCGTTTACAGTAAGCGAAAGACTTCCGTCGATAACGTATATAAGCTCAAAATTACTGTGGAAATGCGCACTCCAGGTCACACCGAAATAGGTATATGCGTTATAATTGTAATTGGCAAGTGAGTTTTTAAATTGATGCTTTATCATAGCCACGCTCCAAAAAGATAATATCTTGCTATAATTATATAACATTTTTCTTTAAAAATCAATAGTGCAATGATATAATTATAAAAAATGGGGGTGATATCTTGCGCAACGGTATAGTTTTTTCAATAGAAGAATTTTCTATTTTTGACGGAGACGGAATAAGAATGACCGTTTTTTTAAAGGGCTGTCCCTTGCGTTGCGAGTGGTGTCACAATCCCGAGGGGCAAAGACGAGAGCGAGAGGTCTGCCGTTCGCAAAACGGCTGTATAGGTTGCGGAGCGTGTCTTGCGGATGGCACTCTCAGCGAAAAAAGCATTCTTGCTTGTCCGAGAGGACTCGTGCGTTTTGTTGGAGACGAATATAGTTGCGAGGACATTGCGAGGATAGTGCGCGGCAATGCAGATATTCTGAATGCCTCGGGTGGCGGTGTTACCTTTTCGGGTGGCGTGCCGCTGATGCAGAGCGAATTTTTGTTCGGCTGTCTTTTGGCGCTTCGCGGTGTGACCGACAGAGCCGTGCAGACCTGCGGCTGCTGCGACGAGGATACTTTTTTGCGAATACTGTCGGAGTGCGACAGGGTGCTTTACGACCTCAAGCTCATAGACGACGGGGCGCACAGGCGCTACACGGGAGTCTCCAATCAAACCATATTGCAAAATTACCGAGCCCTATCAAAAAGCGGCGTACCGTTCATCACACGCATACCGCTTATTCCGACAGTCACGGACACAAAAGAAAACATAGAAGCAATAGCAAAGTTTATGAGAGAGTGCGGCCTAGGATACGCGGAGCTTATGCCATATAACAAGCTCGCCGGCGGAAAGTACGCTATGCTCGCAAGGGAGTATCGGACGTCGTTTGACGAGAGCGCTGAGCCGAACGCGCACACGGAGATATTCAAAAAATACGGTATTGAGGTAAAGGTATTATGACACAACAGGTAGAGAAAATGCTGTCGCTACTGCGCAGCGGAGAATATAAGGCATCAAGATGCGATAACGTACCGACTGACGTCAGCGCTCTTATCGCAAATATGCCGCCCGAGCTTTTCGAGACGGTAGTGCTCGAGACGATGCTTTCAGAGGAAAAGCCGATATTTTTTGAGGGTGACATTTTCGGCTTTAACCGATATAATAAAAGTCTTCCAACAGGAAGTGGACTTGACGTGGCATACGGAAATATAACGCCAAACTATGCCCGTATAATCGAAAACGGCTTTGACGGCGTGCTTGCGCAAATAACGCGCGCCGAGAGCGCAAACGCGGACCATTCTCTCTTTTACGAGGCTATGCGCAGAGACATTGTGGCAGTCGCCAATATTTGCGAGCGATACCGCGAGGCGGCAAAAAAAGAGGGCTATGAGCGTATAGCCACGGCACTTGAGCGTATACCGATGAGAGGAGCGGAGAGCTTTTACGAGGCTTGTCTTTTTATGAAGCTTCTTATATACACGCAGAGGTGTGTCAATACCTCTCACATAACGCTCGGACGCTTTGATAAATATATGCTTCCCTGGTACGTCGCTGACAAAGAGCGAGGTGTCAGCGAAGAAGAGCTGCTCCAAACGCTTGAGCTGTTCTTTATCGGACTTAACACCGATACCGACCTTTATTTCGGTATGCAACAGGGAGACAATGGTCAAAGTATGGTGCTCGGTGGATACGACAAGGACGGCAACGATACCTACAACGAGCTATCCGAGCTTTGTATGAGAGCGTCCTTGGAGCTTTCCTTGATAGACCCAAAGATAAATCTGAGAGTAAACAAAAAAACTCCAATAGAGCGCTACGAGCTCGGCACTCGTCTTACAAAGCAAGGGCTTGGCTTTCCACAGTATTGCAACGACGACGTTATAATTCCGTATATGCTGAATATGGGGTATAGCGAGAACGATGCGTATGACTACACAGTAGCGGCGTGCTGGGAGTGTATTTCACCGTATAACGGTATTGACGTGCCGAACATAGATCTTCTCATATTCCCGACGGTGGTCAACGACGCTGTTTGCGCTCATCTTGCGTCCTGCGATGACTTCGATGCTCTTATGGAGCGTGTTCGTGAGGCAATAGCGAAAGAATGCCGCGATATAAGAGAGCGCTCTTATGAGAAATATATGCGCAATTACGGCAGGCACAAGACGGTGCGCTATCTATCGCTGTTTGCAGACGGCTGTATAGAAAGCGGTCTTGATATTTTCGGCGGTGGCGCAAAGTATAATAATTTTGGTTGTCACGGCACGGGAATTGCCAATGCGGCGGACGCCCTTGCGGCTATAAAGAGATGCGTTTATGATGAAAGAAGCGTTAGCGCAGAGGAGCTTCTGCGTGCGCTTGACACCGATTTTGCGGACGGCGAGGAGCTAAGACACCGTCTTGCCGATTGCCCGAAGATGGGAAACAACGACGATCTCGTAGATAGCATTGCCGCGTCTCTTATGGATATGTTCTCGGACAGTATGAGCGGAGCACCGAACGGCATCGGAGGTATATGGAGAGCGGGAACAGGAAGCGCTTTTGGATACGCCAAGGGACTTAAATGCCCCGCAACCGCTGACGGCAGACACGCGGGCGAGTATTTCTCCTGTAGCTTTTCTCCGTCGATAAGTGCCCGTATCGCTGGACCGTTATCGGTCATTAAATCCTTTACCAAGCACGACCTTGGCCGCATATGCAACGGTGGTCCGCTCACTATGGAGCTTCACGATACCGTTTTCAGAAACCAAGAGGGCGAGAAGAAGGTGGCTCAGCTCGTAAAAGCGTTTATCGCATTGGGCGGACATCAGCTCCAGCTCAACGCAGTTAACAGAGAAACACTGCTTGATGCGGAGGCTCACCCCGAGAAGTATCCCAATCTCATCGTCCGAGTGTGGGGCTGGAGCGGATATTTCTGCGAGCTTGAGAAAAAATACAGGGATCATATAATAAAAAGGACGGAATTCACCGTCTGAATAATAAATATTTGATAAAGCTCTTGAAAAACCACGCCGTTTCTGCTATAATACTATATTATCATCAATGTTCAGTTTGGAACGGGAGGTTTTTAAAGATGAAGGCTGTTGTAACAGTTGTCGGACACGACGCTAAGGGCATTATCGCTAAGGTAAGCACCAAGTGCGCGGAGTGCGGCGGAAATATCGTTGAGATATCGCAGAGCGTTCTTAAGGAATATTTTGCGATGATAATGGTTGTAGAGGTAAAGGACATAACCGTTCCTTTCGCTACTCTCGTTGAGGAGCTTCGCAAGGTGGGTGTTGAAAACGGACTTGACATTCGCACCATGCACGAGGACGTGTTCAATTCTATGCACAGGATCTGAGGTGCGGGAATGATAAACACAAAAGACATACTTGAAACGATAAATATGATAAAGGACGAGAACCTTGATATTCGTACCATTACGATGGGTATCTCGCTTTATGACTGCGCGAGCGACAGCGCGGATGTTGTCTGCGACCGCATATACGACAAAATAACCAAAACGGCGGAGCGTCTTGTCGAGGTCGGCTGTGACATCGAAAAGGAATATGGAATACCGATAATCAACAAGCGCGTGTCCGTAACTCCCATATCTATGGTCGGCGGCAGATTTTCTCCCGACGATTACGTCAAGATGGCGAAGGCGCTTGACAGGGCGGCGCACACGCTCGGTATCAACTTTATCGGCGGCTACGGCGCGCTCGTACAAAAGGGCTTTACCAACAACGCTCGCAATCTTATTATGTCCATACCCGAGGCACTCAGCTCCACCGAGCGTGTTTGCTCATCGGTAAACGTGGCTTCCACTAAGGCGGGCATCAATATGGACGCGATCGCGCTTATGGGTAAGATAATCAAAGAGACGGCGTATCTCACAAGGGACAACGAATCTATCGGCTGCGCAAAGCTCGTGGTGTTCGCGAACGTACCTGAGGATAATCCATTTATGGCAGGCGCTTTCCACGGAGTTGGAGAGGCGGAGACTGTCGTCAGTGTCGGCGTTTCCGGTCCGGGCGTTGTAAGCTCGGCTATAAAGAGAGCGGGAAATTGCGATTTCTCGGCTCTTGCGGACATTATAAAAAAGACTGCTTTCAAGATAACCAGAATGGGTCAGCTCGTTGCGAGCGAGGCATCGAGACGGCTTGACGTTCCTTTTGGAATCGTAGACCTTTCTCTCGCTCCCACGCCTGCTATCGGCGACTCGGTTGCTCATATTCTTGAGAATATGGGACTTGAGAAGTGCGGAACTCACGGTACAACGGCGGCACTTGCGCTTCTTAACGACGCCGTTAAGAAGGGCGGAGTTATGGCATCGTCTCACGTCGGCGGACTTTCGGGCGCATTCATACCCGTATCTGAGGACGCGGGAATGATAGACGCGGTCAAGTGCGGCGCGCTCTCAATAGAGAAGCTCGAGGCTATGACGGCGGTATGCTCGGTAGGATTTGATATGATAGCTATACCGGGAGATACCACCGAGGACGTTATCTGCGGAATAATCGCGGATGAGATATCCATAGGTGTCGCAAACACAAAGACAACGGCTGTAAGAGTAATTCCCGCATACGGCAAGGGAGTCGGAGACTCGGTTGAGTTCGGCGGACTTCTCGGCTACGCTCCGATCATGAAGCTGAGCAACTACGGCTGCGCTGACTTTATCGCGCGCGGAGGACGTATTCCCGCGCCTATACATTCACTAAAGAACTAAATAATACATTGTGGGGAAAACTTCTTCAAAGAAGTTTTCCCCACTCCTGTTTTTTATTTCAAATCAGGATATATCGACCTGAGTGACCGTGTTATATTTTTTGCCGCGACCTTAGCCTTAGAGTCTATTCCTCCCATGCGGAGATCTCTCTTTTGGCGAGTTGCTTTTGGGTCATAAACAAATATTTCCAACGCTTATTCTTCATATACGCCACGAAATCGATAGCTCCGTCGACAAGTATATAAAGCATTATCGCGAGCACGAGAAAGCTCGACCAGATGTCGGGCTGGAATATTCCCGTGTCCTCAAGATGCTCCGGCGTTGGCAGAGCCAGCGGAATATTCACAAGAATTATAAGTATCGCGAATATCTTGTCTCTTATACCGTCGCACCTGACGAACAAATACACCATCGGTACTATGCAAAGGAACAGGAAATATTCAAACGTAACGCCCGCGAACAAAAGTATCGCGAACACGCAGAATACTGCCGCCTTATATATTTTCTTAGACGTTATCGCGAACAACAGACCGCCGACGATAAACAAATACGTAAACACCGTCGTCAACACGTCGGGAATATCTATCGCGTAAGCTGTCTCAATATTGTATATAGCCGACACGAAGTTGAGCGCGCCCGGATGTATCGGTATCATCTTCTCCGCCGGGAACAGACGGTCTATCCAAAGGAGCATAGCGTCAAAGCCCTCAAAGAAGAAGAATGGCAAAAACAACGCGAGGAATATATAGCCCAAGGCGCGGAAGCCCTCGGCTATCCTGTGCTTTTTGATAAGCAGAACTCCGAAAACTATCGGATACAGCTTTATTCCCGTCGCAAGAGCAAGCGCTATAAGCGCGGTCTCGGACAAAAATCTGTTCTTGGAGTCGTAGTAGAATACGTAATAAAGCAGCAACAGAGTTACGAGAAGCACGTTGTTTCCTCTGTCAAGCACCGAGAGAAAGCCTACGCTCAGAAACGTTCCCAATATTACCGCGTACTGCTTTCCCGACGAGATCTTTACGTTCTTGAGGATAAGGCAGGCGATAAGCACACAGCAGATCACAAGATACAGGCAGTACGGAAGCAGCGTTGAGGTATTCTCTCTCATACCGAAGGCGGAGTTCTCAAACAGCTCCTGCGCGTCCTCGCCCATCACGGAGTAAAAGCCGTAGTATATCATAGCCGCGAGAGGCGGATACGTTATATTGTGCTGAGTGTACGGCATTCTGTCACCGGTAACCATAATGCTGTTAAAATGATCCATTCCAACGTCATGGGTATCGATGAACAAAAGTCCCTCGGGAAGGTGCTCGGGATCGGCGTTGACAAACATATACGCGCAGAACAAAAGACCTCCAACCATAGCCGCGAGCCATAGATACGCAAGATTTTCAAAAAGCTTATTCCATAAGCGGTAGACTGCCTTAGATGCTTTGCCCCAAAGGCTCTTTATTTCCACATCTGCATCCTCCTTAAAAAATCTTTTTTGCTGTCGAAATACGCATTAGATATCGGCATCCTTCATATACTCGTGACCGTGCTCGGATATAAACAGCTTTCTCGCGGGCAGATTGTCGCCAAGAAGCGTGTCAAACATCTGCTCTGTAAGTGCCGCGTCAGTGGGCGTTACGGCGATAAGTCTGCGTGTTTCGGGATTCATCGTCGTCTGCCACATCATATCGGGATCGTTCTCACCAAGTCCCTTGGAGCGCTGGAGCGTGTACTTTTTGCCCTCAAGGCTCTTTAGTATCTCAGCCTTTTCAAACTCGTTATAGGCGAAGAATATCTCGTCCTCGTCCTTCCTGCCATTGACCGTTATCTCAAATAGCGGGCTTTCCGCTATAAATACTCTCTGCTCCTTAAGAAGCGTGGGGAGCAGGCGATAGAACAGTGTCAGCAGAAGCGTTCTTATCTGGAAGCCGTCCTCATCCGCATCGGTGCAAATGATGATCTTAGACCAACGAAGCAAGCTCATATCAAAGGTCGTGAGGTCTCCCTTGACCTTGCCGTTTATCTCAACTCCGCAGCCTATAACACGGAGAAGGTCGGTGATTATCTCACTCTTGAATATCTTCTCATAGCTGCTCTTCATACAGTTGAGCGTTTTACCTCTTACAGGGATTATCGCCTGATATTCTGAGTTTCTGCCAAGCTTACAGGACGTAAGCGCCGAGTCTCCCTCAACTATATAGAGCTCTCGTATGCTCGAGTCCTTTGAGCGGCAATTGACGAACTTCTCTACTCTGTTGGCGATATCGATAGTGCCCGTCAGCTTTTTCTTGATGTTCAGCCTTTCGCTCTCCGCTCTCTCGCGGCTGCGCTTGTTGATAAGCACTTGGTTGGCGAAAAGCTCCGCCGCCGTGGGATTCTCAATAAAATATATCTCAAGGTTTGTCTTGAGGAAGTCTGCCATAGCCTCATATATGAAGCTGTTGTTGATAGCCTTCTTGGTCTGGTTCTCGTAGGACGTCATAGTCGACATACTGTTGATAACTATACACAGACAGTCCGCAACGTCGTTAAAGGAGATCTTACTCTCGTTTTTGTTGTACTTGTCCTGCGCCTTGAGATATTTGTCAAGCGCGTAGACAAACGCTACCTTTACCGCCTTATCGAAAGAGCCGCCGTACTCAAGGAAGCTTGAGTTGTGGTAATACTCGGTTATATTAACGGTATTGGACACGCAGAATGAAAAGTCCGCCTTGAGCTTGTACTCGTCCTTGTCGGCGCGGTCGCGTCCCTGCGTCTCAAGATGCCAGAGCACAGGGGGAGTAAGGCTATTCTCACCCGTAAGCTCGGTGATATAGTCGGATATTCCGTTCTCATAGTAGAACTGCTGCTCGGAGAACTTTCCCTCAGTATCCTCGTGCACAAGCACGAAGCGTATTCCCGCGTTTACCACCGACTGGCGGCGCATCGTCTCAATGTAAAAATCGAGGGGGATGTTTATATCGGTAAATACCTCTATATCGGGACGCCAATGTATGACCGTTCCCGTGCGTCTCTCCTTTTTGTCAAGAGGACGGGTCAAAAGCTCGGTAACCGGCTCTCCCTTTTTGAAGCTTATCTTATACTCATTTGTACCGTCGTAGGAGAAAACATCCATAAACTCGGAGGAATACTGCGTAGCGCACGCTCCAAGTCCGTTAAGACCGAGCGAGAACTCATAAGCGGCGTCACCGTTGTTATTGTCATACTTACCGCCGGCGTAAAGCTCACAGTAGATAAGATCCCAGTTCCATCTGCCCTCAGCCTCGTTATATCCGAGCGGCACGCCTCGTCCGTGGTCGTCGACGCGAATGGAGCGGTCATTGAAAACGGTGACCTTGATCTCGCTTCCGTGTCCCTCCTTAGCCTCGTCTACGGAGTTTGAGAGTATCTCGAAGAACGAGTGCTCGCAGCCCTCAAGACCGTCCGAGCCAAAGATAACGGCGGGGCGCTTTCTTACTCTGTCCGCACCCTTGAGCGCTTTTATGCTTTGGTCGTTATATTTAGCGTTAGATTTAGTTGCCATCAATTCACCTTCCAAAATCAGCTTATTACGGTAAAACCGACATATTGTATCTTAGTAAAAAAACAAACACAACATATAGTTATATCTATTTTATCATAAAAATATGATTTTGAAAAGACCTTTTTTTGCTTTTTCTATCTTTTTTTATAAAATACTTACTTTTTTGAATTATCCACTTGCATATTTAAAAATGCTAAGATATAATATAGTTATAATGAGCGGACAAATTAGGATCTGTCTAAACGTTTGCTTTGTGTAACGAACGGACTGTCGAGGACGCCAGTCCGTTCTATGCCATAAACTAACTATTCGATAAATCCTAATTTGAACAAAATATAAAAAGGTATAAGGTCAAGAATATGAGCATTGAAAAAATAAAGAATTACATAAATGGCAGAAGCTGCGCGGTGCTTGGGCTGGGTGTTTCAAACCTGCCGCTCGTCCGTCTGCTCTGCCGCGAGGGCGTAGATGTCACTATTTATGACAAATGCTCTCCCGAGCAGCTCGGTGACGAGGCGGTGGCTCTCAGAGACGCCGGCGTTCGCTTCATCGTCTCCGACAAGAATTTCGATGGGATCGCCGAGCGGCTCATCTTCCGCTCCCCGGGTATCCGACCCGACACGCGGGGAATTCGCGAGGCGATACAAGGAGGAGCGGAGCTTATCTCCGAGATGGAGCTGTTTCTGAAGCTCACCGACGCGAGAACCTTTGCAATCACGGGAAGTGACGGAAAAACCACATCCACAACTCTCACGGGACTTTTTATGGAGCGTGTTTCGAGAACATATGTCGGCGGCAATATCGGCACGCCCTTGCTCGACAAATGCGAGCAGATGACAAAGACAGACAACGCCGTGCTTGAGCTCTCCAGCTTTCAGCTTATGACGCTCGGCGACGCTCCCGAACGTGTCGCCATAACGAACGTCTCACCCAACCACCTTGACTGGCATACGGGAATGGACGAGTATATAACGGCAAAGAAAAATATCATCGGTAAGCGCACGCGCCGCCTCACAACGAACGCCGACTGCGCCCACACGCTTGATATCGCTTATGAAAACGATATCGACGGTATGGAGATAGTCCTCTTCTCGTCCACGAAAAGCTCGTATAGTGAGATATTCAGAGCTCCCTTTTCTCACGCTAAAGCATACGCTATATATCTCCGTGACGGATATATCCGCGTAAGCGACGGAGAAAACGAGCAAAAAGTGCTTGAGGCTTGTCGTATAAAGCTCCCCGGTAAGCACAATATCGAAAACTATATGACGGCTATCGGTCTGACCTTTGGCGACGTTCCCTTTGAGATATATCTCGACATAGCGGAGACCTTTGGGGGTGTTGAGCATAGACTTGAATGGGTACGCGCGTTAGACGGCGTGGATTACTATAACAGCTCCATCGACTCCTCTCCTACACGCACGGCAGCGGCGCTGTCGGCGCTCGCGGACAGACGCATCGTACTCGTATGCGGCGGATATGATAAAAAAATACCGTACGCCCCATTGGCAGAGGCTATTTGCGGACACGGCGGTATACATACGGTTGTTCTTACGGGAGCGACGGGCAAAAAGATAGGCGAGGAGATCGACAAGCTCAACGCGGGCGGTACTATAGCCAAGAGCTACGTTGCGGACTTTTCCGAGGCGATAGCCCGCGCAAGGACTTGCGCAAAGCAAGGCGACTGCGTGCTTCTCTCCCCCGCTTCGGCAAGCTTCGACGCGTTCAAGAATTTCGCGGAACGCGGAAACACGTTTAAGAAAATAGTAAACAGCTTTGAAGAATGATCTTCAAAAAATAAAAGAAGCCTTAGATATCTAAGGCTTCTTTTTTCTATCAAATCAAGTGGCTTTATCAGACCGTCGCGAGCTCCTTTTGCGACTTCATCTCCTCTGAGCTTTCCGCTTCCGCGTTTATCTCCTCGGGAGAGCGGTATGTAGGAACTGCCGCCTTAAGCGCCTTGCGAGCGACGTCGTCGTTCTCAGTCAGGCACGCCTTCTTAAGCAGCTCGAGCTTCTTCTCTATCTCTTGCTCGTCAAGCGGCTCGTCACGCTCGATAAATATAAGGCTATTATCTGTCTTATCAAGCTCCTCTGTCTTTACAAGAAGCTCCTCATAAAGCTTCTCGCCCGGACGAAGTCCCGTTTCAACTATCTCTATTCCCTTAACTCCCGACAGGCGGATCATATTTTCCGCGAGGTCGAGTATCTTGACAGGCTGTCCCATATCCAGAACGAAAAGCTCTCCGTTATTCGCCATCGCGCCCGACTGAAGCACAAGTCCTGATGCCTCGGGGATAGTCATAAAATATCTTATTATTCTCTTATCCGTAAGCGTTATAGGCCCGCCGTTAGTTATCTGACGCTTAAACAGCGGTATGACAGAGCCCGCCGAGCCAAGCACGTTGCCAAATCTCGTTGCGCTGCACTTGACCTTTCCCTTGGTGCTCGCGCTCTGAACCATCATCTCGCACATACGCTTGGTCGCTCCCATTACGTTCGTGGGATTTACCGCCTTATCTGTGGATACCATCATAAAACGTGGTGTCTCGAACTTTTCACAAAGCTCAAGCAGATTTTTCGTACCGAACACGTTATTCTCGATAGCCTCGATGCAGTTGTGCTCCATGAGCGGAACGTGCTTATGCGCCGCCGCGTTTATCACGATATCGGGGTGATAGGTCTCAAACACCCTCGTCATAGATCTCTTGCTCGTGATAGACGCTATCTCAACTCTGAGATCGAGCTTGCCGCCGTAAGCGATCTTAAGCTCCTGTTGAACGTCGTACGCTCCGTTTTCGTATATGTCAAGGATTATTATCTGCTTGGGGCTCATCTTAGCGAGCTGTCTGCAAAGCTCAGAGCCTATCGAGCCACCGCCGCCCGTGATAAGTATGACCTTATTTTTGTAATACGCGTCAGTTCTTTCGTCAGACAGCATTATGGGCTTTCTGAAAAGAAGATCCTCGATATCGAATTCTCTGAGATGTCTGCGGCCTCCCGCGCTTTGCATAACGGGATAGTCGTATACCTTTATCTTATAGCCCGCGTGAACATAATACTCGTAAAGTCTCTTTCTTTCTTTTTCCGCAAGAGACGGAATGGCAAATACCACCTCTTGTATATCGTAATCGGCAAGATGCTCAAGTGTCGCCTCGTTCTCAAGAAGAACGGGAATACCGTGTATCTCCCTGTTTACCTTATTGACGTTCACGTCAATAAAGCATCTGGGGGTATATGCGGAGCTCTTGTTATTGAGCAGCTCCTCGGCAAGCGTTACGCCAACTCTTCCCGCTCCTACGATAGCTATCTTGATCTTTTTGCGGCTCTCTCGAACGCCGCTGTCAATGCTTGCTCCCGTAAATATACGCATCAGCTTCGCGAGTATCTTGGCGTGAGGTCTTTGTAGATTGGCAAATTTATATACGTATCTGTAAAGCATTCTCATAGCGAGCGCTACAAGAAGATTCAAGCTGGATATTGCGAGGAGTCTCGCGAATGATACGTGATCGATCGGAAGAAAATGCTCTATGAGCGCGTACAGTATAAACGCGCAAGCATCCGTGATGAGCAATCTCATATAGCACTGTATTCCGCCGTATCTCCATACCTGATTATATATTTTTCCGACGAATCTCGCTCCAATAACACACACGAGCGAAAGGATGAAATGAACGGCAATGTACGGTAGCTCCAGCGCTTCCTCTTCTCCGAATATAAACAGCAGAGCGAAATCGACGAGAAGCAATATCAGCACGTCGTAGGCAAGGAGCAGCCATCTTATTTTTATGTTTTTAAGATTAAAATTCACAAGGACTTACCTCAATTTCTTAAATTTTGGGGTCTCTATGGCATTGTTTCCTGTTTCTATGTGTACTTATATTAATTATACCACATATCTCCATAAAAATCAAGAGAAACTTTTTGACGAAAAATGCCCCTTCATTTCAAGGCGACTTTCTCTTGTATTTGCCGCTCTTGTTTTTAACAATATTTGTGCACTCATTACAAACCGCAAAGCTATTTTATGGACAAATTGTGCAACAAAATGTTATTTTGTTATTGACAATATTTTAACTTAGTGGTATAATATATAATTACATAAACAAAAAATGTATTTTTGGAGGCTTAAAATGGAAAAATTAATGGCGATCGTCACGCTTGCTTGCGCTGTGCTGGCACTGCTATTCGCCGCTATCAAGGCTCGCGGGGTTATGAAGTTCTCCGAGGGCACTGACTTGATGAAAAAGATATCCGCGTCCATACGCAAGGGCGCAAATGCGTTCCTTAAGCGTCAGTACAAGATAGTCTTGATATTCTTTGGCATTATGTTCGTAGTGCTTTGCGTTATGGCATTCTTGAAGCTTCTCACTCCCTTTGTTCCCTTTGCTTTTCTCAGCGGAGGATTTTTCTCGGCATTTTCGGGCTTCATCGGAATGAAGATAGCAACGAGCTCCAACGCGAGAACGGCAAACGCCTGCCGCGAGGGACTCAACAGAGGTCTTAAGGTAGCTTTCTCGGCGGGAAGTGTTATGGGCTTTACAGTCGTTGGTCTCGGACTTCTCGATATATCCGTTTGGTTTATACTGCTCAAGTTTGTGTTCAAGCTTGCGGCTTCTGAAATAACGGGCGCTATGCTCACCTTTGGTATGGGCGCGTCCGCCATGGCGCTTTTCGCCCGTGTAGGCGGCGGTATATTCACAAAAGCCGCTGACGTAGGAGCTGACCTTGTCGGTAAGGTAGAAGCGGGCATACCCGAGGACGACCCCAGAAACCCCGCTGTCATCGCGGATAACGTAGGCGACAACGTCGGAGACGTTGCTGGAATGGGCGCTGACCTTTACGAATCGTACGTCGGCTCTGTTATCTCAGCCTGCGCGCTGGGTGTTGCGGCGTTCGACAGCTTCAAGGCAATGGCGCTTCCCATGCTTCTCTCGGCTCTCGGCGTTATCTGCTCTATACTCGGTACGTTCCTCGTAAGAACTAAAGAGGGCGCGTCTCAGAAGCAGCTGCTCCGCGCGCTGTCAAGAGGCACGAATTTCTCAGCAATACTTATCGCCGTACTCTCTCTCCCTCTCGTATACTTGATATTCGGCAAGGGAAACTGGACTCTGTATTTCGCAATACTCGCGGGGCTCATCGCGGGAGTGCTTATCGGTCAGTCGACCGAATATTTCACCTCTGACAGCTACAAGCCCACAAAAAATCTTGCCGCGACCTCAGAAACGGGAACGGCGACCATAATCATAGGCGGTCTGTCAACAGGTATGATATCCACGCTTCTTCCTATAATCATCGTCGGCGTTTGCGTGCTCGTCTCCTACTTTGTAGCGGGCGGTACGACCAGCGCGTCGATGGGACTTTACGGCATTTCTCTTGCGGCTGTCGGAATGCTGTCCACGCTTGGCATCACGCTTGCTACCGACGCATACGGTCCTGTTGCCGACAACGCGGGAGGCATTGCGGAAATGGCGGGACTTGAGCACGAGGTAAGAGAGAGAACAGACGCGCTCGATTCTCTCGGAAATACCACGGCGGCTACAGGCAAGGGCTTTGCAATTGGTTCTGCGGCGCTTACGGCACTTGCGCTTATGGCATCATACATAGATAAAGTAAGAACAATAGAGGGCGGAGCAGGGAAAATAGTTAATCTTAA